>WLIQ01000004.1 GCA_009726135.1 Actinomycetota bacterium
CGCTGAGCAGAATGAGGCCCGTAAATTGCTCGGTATCGCCTTGACTACTCATGATGGACGTAGATTATCTTAAAATCACATCACTTAATCGCCATTAATTCGTGTAAGAAGTGCAACTAACCACTATCTTTTTGCTCTATGACTACCTCTCCCGTATTGGAGCTTAACGACGTTTCGGTACGTCGCGGGGAGAAGATTATTTTGGGTCCAATAAACTTCCAAATCTCCTCGGGCGAACGCTGGGTGATTTTGGGTCCTAATGGGGCAGGTAAATCAACGTTGCTGCAAATATTGGCGACGAAGATTTTCCCAACACAAGGAACGGTTTCTGTTCTAGGCAAGCAAATGGGCCGCGTAGATCTCTTCGAACTCAGAACACGGATAGGAATCTGCGGTGCACCGATTGCCGAGGATATTCCATTTGATGAAACTGTGAAAGATGTTGTTTTAACTGCGGCTTATGCAATTTTGGGCCGATGGAACGAAGATTACGACCTTTGGGACGAATCACGTGCGATTGCTTTACTCACAACATTCGGAGTGCGCGAACTTGCAGATCGCACCTACGGAACTTTGAGCGAAGGCGAAAAGAAGCGCACTCAAATAGCTCGTGCACTAATGGCCGATCCAGAACTTCTGCTGCTCGATGAACCTGCAGGTGGTTTAGATGTTGGTGGTAGAGAAGATCTACTGCGTCGCTTTGCAAACTTCTCTGCCGATCCGGCTTCTCCGGCCACAATTCTCGTTACGCACCATATTGAAGAAATTCCACTGGGGACAACACACGCTTTACTGCTTAAAGACGGGGTAATCGCGGTGTCAGGTCCCGTTAGTTCAGTTATTACTTCTGAGCACATATCAGCAATATTTGAAGAAAAGATCTCGGTTACGCAAGACGCCGGTCGTTTTTTTGCCCGCTCATATCAATAACGTCAATGTCCTTATTTGATCAACTACACCCAGAATGGCAGGTGCTCCTAGCTAGTCAAAGAAATCTGGTGGATGCGATTGAAAACAGAATCAACCTAGAGAATATCGCTCCAACAAGAGCGAATGTTTTTGCAGCCTACAAACTTCCACCCTCAAAAATTAAGGTAGTAATTTTTGGGCAAGATCCCTATCCCACTCCGGGTAATGCCCAGGGCATAGCATTTTCTGTGCCACCAACTAGTGCAATTCCTGCGTCATTGCGAAATATTTTAAAAGAGGTAAGCAGCGATTGTGCAAGTGCACCTGCGCAAAATGGTGATCTCACACGATGGGTAGATCAAGGAGTTTTTCTACTTAACAGAATACTGACTACCGAGCCTGGAACTTCCCTTGCTCATGAGGGGATAGGTTGGGAGGAATTCACGCAAGCAACTGCGCAGGTTCTCGGGCAGCGAGATGTAGTTGGTATTTTTTGGGGTAATAAAGCCCTTGAACTGACAAAGTACTTCAATAGCAACTTAATTATTAAATCAGCACATCCAAGTCCATTGTCGGCTTATCGGGGCTTTTTTGGATCTAAACCTTTCACTCAGGTAAATGCGATTCTTGAAGGACTGGGCAAGGCGCAAATTGATTGGTAATAACAAAGGCCCTGAAGATTTCTCTCCAGGGCCTTTGTTGACTAGCAATATCGCTTGATTAACCGATCCAGGCTGTAATTGGTGAGCTCATGAAATAAATCACGAAGAGTACTGCCACCAACCAGAGCAGTGGATGAACTTCCTTGCGACGTCCCTGTACTGCACGAATGAGTACATGTGAAACGAAGCCAGCACCGATACCTACTGAAATACTGTAAGTAAATGGCATCAAGATGATCGTCAGGAATGCAGGAATTGCAATACCCAAATCAGCCCAGTCAATATCCTTCACCTGAGTCATCATCAAGAATCCCACGATAATCAATGCTGGAGTCGCTGCCTCGTAAGGAATAATTGCAACAAGCGGCGATAGGAAAGTTGCTAGCAAGAAGCAAATACCAGTGATCACCGATGCAAAGCCGGTGCGAGCACCTTCACCTACACCAGATGCAGATTCAATGTAAGAAGTATTTGAAGAAATACCTGCTGCACCACCTGCAGCTGCAGCAAGTGAGTCAACTAGCAGGATGCGATCGTTGTTAGGCACATTGCCATCTTTGTCGATCAGACCCGCCTCGTGACCTATGGCTGTAACTGTTCCTACAGTGTCAAAGAAGTCAGAGAGTAGGAGAGTGAAAACCAATAGAACAGCAGAGACAAATGAAATCTTGCTAAATGAGCCTAGAAGATTAAATTGACCCAACAATGAGAAATCAGGGGTTGAGGCAATAGAATCTGGCAGAGCAGGAATGTTTAACCCCCAGCCCTTTGGATTGCTCTCGGTTGGAGAGATAAAGCTTGGACCAATTTTGAAAGCGCTCTCAAGAATAATTGCAAGAACTGTTGCTCCCACGATTCCAATAAGGATTGCACCCTTAGTTTTGCGCACCATCAAAGTAACAATGAGGATGAGACCGAAAATAAAGACAACTATTGGCCATCCGACAAGGTTTCCGCCATCACCGAGTTGCACAGGTACAGGACCTGTTCCAGTGCGTCGAACGAAGCCTGCATCCACTAGGCCGATCAATGCGATGAACAGACCGATTCCAACTGAAATCGCGTACTTGAGTTGCTGAGGAACAGCCTTAAAGACCGCTGTTCTAAACCCGGTAAGAACTAGGATTGTGATGATTAAGCCTTCAAGAACGACAAGTCCCATTGCATCAGCCCATGTCATCTTCGATGCGATGCTATATGCAACAAAGGTGTTGAGACCTAGACCTGTAGCTATTGCTAATGGGAAATTACCCACCAAACCCATCAAGATCGTCAAAATACCGGCAACTAATGCAGTTGCAGCTGCAATCAGTGGAAGGTTTTGACCGAAGGCAGTGAATCCACCTAGGAACTTCTTATCCGCATCAACTGCTCCACCGATAATCAATGGGTTCAATGCGATGATGTATGCCATCGTGAAGAATGTGACGAGACCGCCACGAACTTCTCGACCTACCGTCGAGCCTCGTTCTGAGATTTTAAAGAATGAATCCAGCATGAATGACGCCTTTCTAATTTTGTTAACGGGGGTGTTTTCGACCCCGTGCATCAAGAAACGGCCAATGCACGCCGAGGGAATAGTTTTAGATTAGTTGTTACTTGCTGGAAAAACGTGAAACGACACCAAGGGCCATGGCAATGGATTGCCCGATTAAGCCTGCAAAGAGAAGGGTGCCTAGTCCGACAGTGCCCCCTAAGAGCCAGCCAAGGAGGAAAACCGTGCCCTCGATTGCCATGCGAACGCGACCCACCCGAATGCCGGTCTTGAAGTGCAACCCAGTCATCAAACCATCTCGTGGCCCAGGACCTAATCCACACGTGATGTAGAGGGCTGAGGCGCAACCCACGAACGCTATTCCAAGAAGCGTGTAAATGATTCCAAAAAAATAATTACTTTGCAACGGGATATAGGTGACACCGATCTCTATGGCGAATGCGATGATCAAAATGTTGGAAACTGTTCCAAACCCTGGTTTTTCGCGAAGTGGGATCCAGGCCAGTAAAACTATGGAGCTGATACCCAATGTCGACCAACCCATCGTGATGTCTAAGTTCCGTGAAATTCCTTGAGCAAGTACAGACCAGGGACCATTACCGATATTACTTTGAATAACGAGGGCATCACCGATACCAAATATGAATAAACCAAAGAAAAGAATTGCCACTCGTCTAAAAGAAAGATCCCATTTTGATTTGCCTGTCCACGAAGTTATAGGAACTGTTCTGTGCGGACGAAGGAATTCCATAAATGCGTTAGAGGACATCGGGGGAGTCTAATGCAAAGCCTCGGATACAGGCTATTGTTCAACAATGTTTCCAGGCATCGGTACCGTGATAAACATTGTTGCAATCATCGCTGGTGCAAGCCTCGGAATTTTGATTGGTCAGCGAATAAACACCAAAGTGCGCACACTTTTGACAGATGTTTTAGGACTCGCAACGTTATTAGGTGCGGCTTCAGCGCTCATACCCATGTGGTCACAGCGCTATATTACGTCGTTGCCACAAGGGTGGACTCTGCTGGTGGTACTTGGTGCACTGTTAATTGGCGGGCTCATCGGTTCGGCGCTACAGCTTGAGGATCGCTTGGATCGCTTGGGCGAAAATCTTCGTCAGCGGTTTCGAGCTTCTAAGGAAAGTCCCTTCGTTGAAGGCTTTGTGACTGCCTCATTACTTTTTGCAATTGGTCCACTAGCCATATTGGGAAGCATCAGCGACGGTATGTCTAACGGAATAGATCAGTTGGTATTAAAGAGTTCACTGGATTTTTTTGCAGCGATGGCTTTTGCTTCCTCGCTTGGGTGGGGTGTAGCAGTAGCGGCGTTGCCTGTTGCGCTGTACCAAGGTTTTTGGACGCTCATAGGCTTTGGGCTTGGCGAGATTCTTCAGGGATATCAAGTGGATGCCATGACAGTTGTTGGAGGCGTCCTACTTCTTGGCATAGGTATGCGTTTGCTTAACTTCAAACAGGTAGCTGTAGGCAATCTATTGCCTGCACTTGCAGTTGCTCCGCTATTAGCCTTGCTTGTTCACTCGTTTAACTAAAAAGTCGAAGCATCAATTACGAAGCGATACTTAACAGCGCTGGCAATTGTGCGCTCGTATGCTTTGTCAGCATATGAGGCATCGATAACTTCAACATCACTAAGAATCGAGTGTTCACCGCAGAAATCAAGCATCTCTTGCATCTCTGGGATGCCACCAATCATTGATCCAGCCATACGTCTGCGGCCGTTAAGAAGTGATCCGGCATTTACTTCGTATGGCTTACCTGGAAGTCCAATGACAACAAGAGTTCCATCTAATTTTAGTAGATCGAGATATTCGTTAATATCGAGAAAAGCACTCACGGTATTGAGGATTAAGTCAAAGGTTTTTGTTAGTGGCTTCAATGCACCAGTAACGCTTGTATCAACAAAATGTGTAGCACCCATTGCTAGGGCGTCAGTTTTCTTTGAAGCAGAGTGCGAAAGCACCGTAACTTCTGCACCCATCGCTGCGGCGAACTTGACACCCATGTGGCCAAGGCCGCCAAGGCCCATGACTGCAACTTTTGAACCCTTAGCAATATTCCATTTACGAAGTGGAGAGTACAGGGTAATACCTGCACAAAGTAACGGAGCTACACCATCCAGGGCCAAGTTTTCTGGAATATGCACTGCGTAATCTTCATTAATAACAAAAATGTTTGAGTAACCTCCAAAAGCGATTGTTTTTCCATCGCGTTCGAAAGTGTTGTACGTACCGGTCATTCCTTCTTCACAGTATTGCTGTAGACCTGCCAGGCAACTCGCACATGTACGGCAAGAGTCAATGAAAACTCCCACTCCAATGCGATCTCCAACTTTGAACTTAGTGACCGAAGCTCCGATAGAGGACACTATTCCGGCGATTTCGTGACCTGGAACCATAGGGAAAAGAGCAGGACCCCACTCTTCCCGAGCTTGATGGATGTCGGAGTGACAAATGCCCGCATAGGAAATATCCAACGCAACATCATGGGCACCCAGTTCGCGTCGTTCGAATTCGAAGGGTGTAAGTGGTGCTTTTGCGCTCAATACAGCCAATCCGCGTGCTTTCATTTTTTTACTCCTTAAAAGGTAGAGATTGAGATGATACGTGACCTGCACGAGAAGCGCGCGCCGTAACTTGGCGCATGTGGTGTCGCCGACATAAAACTTCGTAACCGATTTCATTTCCAGCAGATACGTCGCCTACAACTACTTGCTCACCTTCAACTACCATTACACCGCCGATGGTTCGAGCATTATGTGTAGCTCTTGAACCACACCAGCATAGGGCTTCTACTTGTAGCGTATTCACTCGATCTGCTAGTTCTACTAAACGTGCAGAACCAGGGAATAGTGTTGTTCGAAAGTCACTCAGAATTCCAAAGGCATAAACATCAATCCCTAGTCCATCGACAATGCGTGCCAGCTGCTCTATCTGTACACGTTCATAAAACTGGGCTTCATCACAGATTATGTAATCTATGCGATCACCGGAAGATAAAGCATCGACTACGTACTTATGCAAATCAATTGAAGGAATAACTTCAATAGCTGGGCTAGATAAACCCAAGCGTGATGAAATAATTCCTTTGCCAGCACGGTCCTTATTGGTAAAAATCAAACCAGTGCGGCCGCGACTTTGATGGTTATGGGCTGTCTGAAGAGCGAGCGTGGATTTTCCGCTATCCATTGTTCCGCAGTAATAGATTAGCTCAGCCATGGAACGCATCCTGCCACAGAGTCAAGAAAAGAGCCCTTCTGCTCGTAAGGCTTCTTCAATTTTTGGATAGAGGTGCAGAGACATTGCAACACTTATGTGAGAGGCGTCTCGGTAGGCGACTATGCCATCAACTATGGCTGGGCAGTAATTGCTGCATAACCAAGGCGTGGGATCAACGGTTTGGAATCCGCTGATGACCTTTACAGGTGTCTTCTCCGTAGAGTCACACGAATTTGAATTTCTAGAAGCCAGACAGCTTGGAATATCTCGCGAGGGATGCGGAGTATCGCTGATGTAAATTATTGTGTCGGTGCCTAGATTTAGTTTGCGCAGAAGTTTGCGCTGGCCCATATCCCACCATTTATCTCGATCTGGGTACCCTGATGGGGGAGCAAAATATTGGAAGCTGCTCGTTATTACTGCAAGGGGACGAATCTTTTGAATTCTTGATATTGAATTCTTGCGCCATTGGTCACAGTTAACCATTTTGAAAGCGCCTTGATCGGCCCGGGGGACTTCCACCGCAGGACATGCCGATTTTGTGAGGGAAATCAGTTTGAAACTGTTTTCTTTTGCAAACTTTTCAATAGCTGGGAACCACTGTGCAGCATGTGAATCTCCGTAGAGAACAATTGTCTTTGAGGATTCCATATCCCCGTATGTGCATTCTCCGGATTGATCTTCACCATAGTTAACATGACAACTGTCCCCATAGACAGCCGGCTTTTCCATGACTTTTACCAAATCGAAGGAATACTTTTTATCACCCCGTGTAGAAATCATTGTTGAAGTTGAAGTTGCAATAGCGATGCCAGCTAATAGTGAAGCGATAGTGGTTATAGCCGCACCTATGTAGACGGTTCTTACGCTGATCTTCCTGTGGCGAATTGGATTCTCAATAAATTTGCTAGTGAAGTGGGCCAAAATAATGGTCATCAGTATGCACAAAAGGCGTTCAACTAAACTAAGAGGTCGTCCCAAGGCTGTACTTGGTAGAACTAAAGCAGGCCAATGCCACAAATACAAAGGATAAGAAATCCCACCTAACCATTGACTTATTCGCGAATTTGATAGGTCATTAAAAATAGGGGGCCAATAATGGATCGTTCCGATTAACGCCACAGTCGCCAATACGGGTAGTAGAGCATTTTTCCCCGGAAAGGCTGTGTTCTCATCAAAATTAACGGAAGAAACGACAACGCCAATTAAGGCTATCCACGGTAGGTAGCGAAGTTTCTTAGAGTGCGGCGGTACGAATAGAAGTAATGCACCGAACCCTAATTCCCATGCCCGAGTGGGAAGTGAGTAGAAAGCCCAAATCGGTGCGGTCTGTGTGAGATAAATTGAAAACAGTAGTGAAAGAACAGTGGTTGTAGCGATTCCCAAAAGAACAATTTTCTTGCCATAGCGAGCCAAGATCAGAATGAAAAGCGGCCACAAAAGGTAGAACTGCTCTTCAACTGCAAGCGACCAGTAATGAATAAACGGAGAGGGAGTTGCATTGAGGTTCTGATAGTCGTTTTGCCACCAAGCAAATAGGTAGTTAGAAATATATGCAGCCGCTGCGAATAAATCTCTGCCTAAGGCATCGCGATTAATAGCGGGTAATAGAACCCAAGCGAACACCGCTGTAGCGAAGAGAACAAAAACGGAAGTTGGCAAAAGTCGCTTAATTCGTCGCGCATAGAAGCTCTTCAAATCTAATCGGCCTGTTTTTTCAATCTCTCTTAGGATTAGGCCAGTAATCAGGTAACCAGAGATAACATAGAAAATATCAACACCAATAAATCCACCAGGAACCAGGCGCGCGTGGAAAAAAACGACCAGAATTGCGGCTAGTGCTCGAAGCCCTTGAATTTGAAGGATTCGCACGGATCAATAAACCATCAGGGACGTAATGCGGATGTGTGGAAATTTATCGAATAGTCGTTGACGTCCATTCAATGCGCGAATTTCCAAAATCGTGACTACGTGATCGACATTGCCACCTGCACGCACAATGAGTTCAATTGCTGCTTCGATGGTTCCACCCGTTGCTAAAACATCATCGATGAGGAGCACGTCTGTTGCAACACCGATTGCGTCGATGTGGATCTCTAGTACGTCAGTGCCATATTCTAAACCGTAGTTTTGCGAGAAGGTTTTGTGGGGGAGCTTGCCTGCTTTGCGAATAGGGATGAAACCATTGCCTGTGCTGTTAGCGAGTGCGGCCGCGAAAATAAAACCACGCGCTTCAATCCCGGCGATTAACTTTTCCTCATCGATAATACTCGCAAGATGATCATTGACAACCTTAAATGCATCACCATTTGCTAACAATGGAGTGATGTCCTGAAATAGAATGCCGGGCTTAGGATAATCAGGAATGGGGCGGATGAGAGCAAGCGCCTCAACTATATCCATATTCCTATCCTAACTAATGTGTCCGAGAGGGGACTTGAACCCCTAATCCCTTGCGGGAACTAACACCTCAAGCTAGCGCGTCTGCCAATTCCGCCACCCGGACTAAGTGCTGGGAAAGGATAGCAATTTGGTGAGAGAATGGCTAAATGACTACATCAGCGCGCACTGAAATTGAAAATGAAGTAATCCGTATTTGCCAAGAGCTAATTCGCATCCCGTCGGTCAATTATGGTGATGGTAAAGGTGACGAAAAGGATGTTGCAGAGCATGTGATGAAGTTGTTAAGTGAAGTTGGTATTGAGTCGACAATGTATGAATCAGCACCAGGACGCTGCAATGTTGTGGCACGAATAAAGGGTAGCGATTCATCCCGTCCCGGATTAGTTCTGCATGGACACTTAGATGTTGTTCCAGCAAATGCGGATGATTGGTCGTGTGATCCATTTTCGGGCGAGATCCGCGATGGGATGATTTGGGGTCGCGGCGCTGTAGACATGAAGAATATGGATGCCATGATGCTGGCGACTGTTCGCGATTGGGCCCGCACTGGCTATGTGCCTAGTCGCGACATTGTTTTGGTCTTTTTCGCCGATGAAGAAGCTGGAAGTATCTTTGGGTCCAACTGGATGGTAGAAAAACATCCTGAAGTATTTGCAGGATGTACTGAAGCCGTATCAGAAGTGGGTGGCTTCTCAGTAACAGTGGCTGGAGGTAAACGTCTCTATCTTATTGAAACCGCGGAAAAAGGTATTCACTGGATGAAGCTGACCGCACACGGTCGAGCTGGCCACGGTTCAGTTACTAATAATGAAAACGCAATAACCAGGCTAAGTGAAGCTATCGGCAAGATTGGAAATCACCAGTGGCCACAACGTTACAGCACTACTGTAAAAGCGTTTTTTAAAAAGGTTGCTTCTGAAACCGGCAAGGAGTACAACGAAAAAGATCTCACTCCTTTGTTGAGCGAATTGGGGTTTGCTGCGCGCATGGTGGGTGCAACATTGCAAAATACTGCTAATCCAACAATGCTTGAAGCAGGCTACAAAGCAAATGTTATTCCGGGTTCAGCCAGCGCAGTCGTTGATGGCCGTTTTATTCCGGGTTTTGAGGATGAACTCAACGAAACAATCAAGTCCCTCATTGGCCCAGATATCACTATCGAAACAATCACGAAGAATATTGCTTTAGAGGTTGCCTTTGAAGGTGATCTTGTTGATGCCATGTGTGCTGCAATTTTGGCGGAAGATCCAGACGGAATCCCAGTTCCTTACGTGATGAGTGGCGGAACGGACAATAAGGCACTAGCGGAGTTAGGAATTATCGGTTACGGATTTTCTCCACTGAAGTTAGCAGCCGATTTTGATTTCATGTCGCTATTTCATGGCGTTGATGAACGAGTTCCCCTTGAAGGAATAACTTTCGGCGTTCGAGTACTCAAAGACTTCTTAGAACATGCCTAAAGACTCACATCGTTAAGTGCAGTTCTAACAATCTCTGGCAAAGTTATTTCCTCAGTTTTTAAAACACCACGAAGTTGGGCTCCGGTTCGAGCACCAATAATTGTGCTTGTCACACCTGGTGCATCACGCACCCAAGAGAGCGCAACCTCAAGGGGGGAATAGCCCAGTCCGCTAGCGGCAACACACACTGCTTCAACAATTCGACTACTGCTCGCATCAAGATAAGGCGCTATGTCTTTAGCAAAATGAGGAGCAGCGCCTCGGGAGTCACTAGGAACTCCATTTCTATATTTTCCAGTCAAAACACCACGTGCTAACGGCGCCCAAGCCAAAAATCCGACTCCACATGCCTGAGCACTATCCAATATTTCAATCTCTGCGTTGCGATTGAGTAGAGAATATTCGCTTTGAATTGTGGTTATGGGTGCCTTGGCAGAGTTAGTTATCTGTTTAGTGGCAGATATTGCTAACTGCCATCCGGTGAAATTTGAAACACCAACATAGCGAGCACGCCCAGTGTTGTAGGCATAATCAAGAGCCGACAAGGTGTCATCTATAGGAGCAGTCGGATCCCAGGTGTGCACTTGCCAAATATCAACAAAATCTGTTCCCAGTCGAACTAACGAGCGATCTAGCTCTGCGATGAGAGCATGACGTGAGTTATCAACGCTGCGCACACCGTCGGGAAAAGTAATTCCAGCTTTGGTCGCAATAACAACTTCATCTCTAGCGAACAAGGTGCCGATGAGTCCACCAATAACTCGTTCACTATCGCCGTCTCCATATGTTGCGGCCGTATCTATAAAATTTCCACCAATATCAATAAAGGCTCGACATTGATCTGCGGCTTCGTGCTCATCGGTATCACGACCCCACGTCATAGTGCCAAGGCCAAGCCGTGAGAGCGTTAGCCCACTGTTTCCAGCTTTTCGCATATGCATGGCCAGACCCTAGCAAGTCATGACACCAAAACCTGCGATAGCCTTTGCGTTATGCATTTAGTTTTGATTCGACATGCCCATTCGGAAGCCAACGCTAAAGGGATTCTTTCTGGCCGTTTACCCAACGTAAAGCTCTCAGAAAAGGGCGTCGAACAATCCCTTCGACTTGCTAAACGTCTGGGATCTTTTCCCGTAAAGCAACTTCGGGTAAGTCCCATGGGGCGATGCCAGGAAACAATTGCCCCGTGGCTAAAAACCATGAACGCGTCTTTAAAAGATTCGTTAATGATTGATGAAAACCTCAATGAAGTTGATTATGGAAGTTGGAGCGGCAAAAAACTAGCCGCATTATCTGCACATAAGTTATGGAAGACTGTTCAAAACAACCCTAGTGCTATGTATTTTCCTGCTGGCGAGGGCTTGGCTCACATGCAACAACGCGCTATGTCCAGCGTGCATGCAAGCGTAAGCGCCAGAGGCAAGGGTGCCGCGGTTGTTGTTAGCCACGGTGATGTCATTAAAGCGATTGTCGCCAGTGCATTGGGTATGCACCTCGATGATTTTCAACGCATAGTTATCGACCCAGCCTCGGTCACAATCCTCGATTATTCATCTAGTAACGCCCGAATAATTATGCTCAACGACACCCGTACAGAAGTAAGTGAGATTTTGAAAGCCCCCCATCGTCGAAAGAATTTGTTGGGTGGTGGATCCGGTAAATGACGTATGAATTTAGAGATGTGGATAGATTCATATGTGGCACAGTAGGTGAACCTGGTGAACGTGAGTTCTATTTGCAAATACGCTCTGGAAACCGTCTGCTCAGCGCAACGCTCGAAAAATCGCAGGCAGCGACGTTAGCTCAGAGATTAGAAATACTGTTGCGACAAATAGTTAAAGAGGACATCGCCACTGTTATAGAACGTAGCGTCCGCGATGATGCTCCATTGGAGCAACCTATAGAGGCAGATTTCACGGTTGGCGCTATATCCATAGCCTTTGATGAACTAACGAAAAAACTCTGTCTAGAACTCTTTGCAATTAAAGAGGTTGAAATAGAGGAAGATGAGGCTGAGATTACGATGTATTTAGCTCTGAGTCAGGCCAAAGCATTTGTTTCTAGGACTCTGGCTGTTGTTAATGCAGGCCGACTTCCTTGTCCATTCTGCGCAATCCCAATTGATCCACGTGGACATCTGTGTCCAAGGGCAAATGGCTACAGACGCTAATAGATCCATACTTACGTATGGAGATTTAACTGTTACGGGTCGACTAGTTGATGCGTCAAATGCAACCTTGTATGCAACCGCCGAGTTCGACTCCAAAAAATTAACCTGTATCTATAAGCCAGTTGCGGGGGAGCGGCCATTGTGGGACTTTCCGGATGGAACTCTTGCCGATCGCGAATACGCGACTTATTTAGTCAGTGATTTTTTAGGCCTAGACATCGTTCCACTCACTATCTTGCGTGATGGTCCTTATGGTCCAGGAATGGTTCAAGAATGGATTGATATTGATGAGTCGGTTGATTTAGCCGAGTATTTTTCTCAAGATCTCCCTAGTTTAAGAGCTATGTCGTTTTTTGATGCCATCATCAATAATACGGATCGAAAAATTGGGCATCTTCTACCAACAGTTAATGGAGGGCTCTACGGATGTGATCATGGAGTTACATTCCACGAGGAAGACAAATTGCGCACGGTATTGTGGCAGTGGGCTGGCGATGATTTGAACGAGGCAGAACTATCTTCCTTATCTCTCTTACGCAGTTCCATTGGTCAGTCGTTGGACTTATCTTCGTATATTACTGCGATAGAAATTGATGCATTCGTTTCGCGCATAGAAAGGCTTTTGGAAACCAAAAAAATGCCAGTCCCAAATCCAGAATGGCCAGCGGTCCCGTGGCCTGCGTTCTAGAGTTTTTATAACTATTATCTACCTATGAAGTCGTGGCCTGATGTAGCTATTCCCTTGTTGGATTTAGACAAGCCAATGCCAACGCTTGCTCTGACTAACTCTAAAACTAATCGCAAAGAGGATGTGCTCACCAGAGAGACATACAGAATGTACGTATGTGGAATCACCCCCTATGACGCAACGCATCTTGGTCACGCTGCAACGTATTTAACTTTTGACCTTATTAATCGCTACCTGCGCACTACCGGAAGTGATGTGAAATATGTTCAGAACATAACCGACATTGATGATCCGTTACTTGAAAGAGCAAACCGTGACAATGTTGATTGGCAAAACTTGGCTACATCCCAGATTGACCTTTTTAGAGCGGACATGGTTCATCTGCGAGTAATTCCGCCGAATCACTACATTGGAGCAGTCGAAGCCATTGACCTAGTTACTGCGTCGATTTCATCACTTGAAAGAGCTGGGACGATATATCCGATTGGTGATGATCTTTATTTCAAGAACTATTCATCGCCGCAGTTTGGAAAACTTTCACATTTAACTAAAAACGAAATGGCGACAATCTTTGCAGAGCGTGGTGGTAATCCGACATTGCAGGGAAAAGTAGATCCTCTCGATTGCTTAGTATGGATGGCACAGCGGCCTAACGAACCTGGTTGGCCTTCAGTGCATGGAAAGGGACGACCTGGTTGGCATATTGAATGCACAGCAATTGCCTTGAAGTACTTGGAACCAGATGAGAGGCAATCGACAAGTATTGATATCCAAGGCGGTGGTAGTGATTTAATTTTTCCTCACCATGAAATGTGTGCATCGCAAGCCCATGTTCTTACGGGCAAAGAGTTGGCAGCAACGTATGTTCACAGCGCTATGATTGGCTTAGATGGCGAAAAGATGAGTAAGAGCAAAGGTAACTTGGTTTTTGTATCAAAATTAATTAGTGCCGGTGTTGATCCCATGGTTATTCGATTCGCGTTAATTTCACAGCACTATCGCAAAGACCGGATGTGGAGTGATGAGGTTCTTGTCGATGCAACGAAGCGTGTCGCAAGAATTCGTGAAGCCCTTTCATTAAATAGCGTGGGGCAAACGGATACTGTTATTGCTGGCGTTATAAATGCGTTGAGTCAGGATTTAGATACCCCTGCTGCGATTTACGCAGTTGAGGATTGGGCAGAACAATCCATTAACGGTGCGACTGGGGGAGACGCCCACAATTTGTCTACTGCTTTAGATGCACTGCTCGGTTTAGCCCTTTAGTCTTTGGTTCGACGACGCAGATATCTCTCGAACTCTTTGGCAATAGAATCTCCAGAAACATCCGGTAGATCGGCGGCATCTTTAGAGTCTTCCAAGGCTTTTACGTATTCAGCGACATCACTATCTTCCTTAGCCATTTCACTGACATCTTTTTCCCATTCTTCGGCAGCTTCGGGCAAATCTGCAGGTGGAATAGTGATTTCGAGAAAATCTTCAAGCGCATTTACTAATGAGAGAGTGGCTTTAGGTGAGGGCGAACTAGATGCGTAATGCGGAATTGCAGCCCATAGTGAGATGGCATCTATGCCACGGCGCAAGCAGCCGTCTCCGATGATTCCCAAAATACCTGTGGGTCCCTCATATCGTGATATTTCTACTCCTAGTCGTGCGGCTAATTCAGGATGGGCTCCAGTACCGCTGACTGCGATAGGTCGTGTGTGGGGGACATCTGCCATTAAAGAGCCTAGTGTGATTATTAATTCCACCTCTAGATCATCGGCTAGGTCTAGTAGTTCTCGCGTGAAACTCTTCCATCTCATCGAAGGTTCAGTTCCTTTAACGATTATCAAATCTCGCTCAAAGCTTGGCAATACTAATCCGAAAATCTCGGTGGTAGGCCACGTTACATTTCTTATCTGTGACTCATCAATAAAAATATGTGGGCGATTTACCTGGAAATCGTAGAATTCTTCAGACTCGATATCGGCGATAAGTTCTGGCACAACATCATTTGGTTCATTTTGCCAAGCAGCAAGAAGATGTTCAATAGCACCTGTTGCAGCTTCTCCTGCATCATTCCATCCAGAAAAGGCAACCACCATTATTGGATTTCTAAGTGCGGGGATGTGATGTATCTCCATAGGGTTAAACCTTAGGGTAATCTTGCGTGATTCTGCCATGCCAAACCTATTGAGGAGATGCGCTTGAAAAGCTTTTTCGATGCTGTCTTCTTCGATATGGATGGTCTTATGGTTGATTCTGAGCCTCAATGGTTAATCTCAGAGACTGAGCTGACTGCGCAGTATGGGTATTCCTGGCAGGCTGAGGATCAGGTCGCCTGTCTTGGCGGACCACTTACACGTGTCGGTCATTATATGTATGAGAAATGTAATCACGCGCAATCACCCCAATTTTTTACGCAACAACTGATCCAAACACAAGCTCTCAAAATGCGTGCACACACACCGATGATGCCGGGTGCTTATGAACTAGTAAAAGCTCTTCAAAATAACGGGATAAAGACTGGGTTGGTTTCAGCTAGCCCAAGAATCATTGTTGATGCCGTTTTAGATCGAATAGGTCATGATCTTTTTCCTTTTTCAATAACAAGCGACGACGTTGTTCGCACTAAGCCACACCCTGATGCTTACATAAAGGCCGCATCCATAAGTGAAAGCGATATCTCAAACTGCTTGATATTTGAAGATTCCCTAACAGGTGTTCAGGCGGCGATCAGTAGTGGTGCTTGGCTTATTGCCGTTCCACATCTCGTAGTGGTTGAAGAATCGGTGCGAGTTCGTTCTATCAAATCACTAGAACAGTTGAACTTTGACAAGCTTGTAGAACTAAAAAAGGATTTCAGTTCAGCGATTTAACCCTTGTGCGCTGGGCATATGCTTTTAAAATAACACCAGTCACATAATCTGCTTGGCTTAGGCGGCCAATAATCTTTTTCCACAGATGCTTCAATATCTTTTGCAATACGACGCAGAGTCTTTTCTGTAGATTCTAAGTCGCTTACAGTCGGCGTACTTTTTACAGTTTTAGCATCGCCTAAATAGATCAACTGCAACAAACGCGGCAGGACACCGTTGTTTTTGAAATAGAGAAGTGCATATACACGCAGTTGAAATAGAGCTTTCTCTTCCCATCCCGGTTTTGGCGCTTTTCCGGTTTTGTAGTCGACGATTCGGACTTCTCCAGTTGGTGCAACATCAAGACGATCTACGTATCCATGCAAGTAAATCTCCGAGCTCAGATCATTTTCCAAATGCATTTCGCGGTGCGTAGCCTCAAAACTTGTCGGGTCTTCTAAGGTGAAGTATGTTTGCAAGAGTGATCCAGCACGATCAAGCCATTCTTTTTCATTGGTAACCATTTCCATTAACTCTGGCTTAGCTTCCATTTGTGCACGCCAACGCGAAGGCAATAGATCTATTGCAGTTTGCGGTGTTCGTTGTGCAGCAGGATTTTCAAAAAGATCATGCAAGATTGTATGAACGAGAGTTCCGCGCTCTGCATCTAATGATGGAGGTTGCGGCAGTTGGTCGATGACACGATATTTATAGAGTTGAGGGCAGTTTTCAAATTCGCTGACACGACTGGGGGACAGGCGTAGCGGCTGGTTACTCACGTACGGCAACATACCCGCACTTGCTGTCAAAAATTGACCTAAGATGCTCTCGTGTCGAATCAAGGAATTTTTGCTGCGGGTGACCGTGTGCAGTTAACCGACCCAAAAGGCAAGTTATACAGCTTTACGATAGTTGTCGGCAAAGAGTGGCATACGCACAAGGGCT
This sequence comes from Actinomycetota bacterium, assembly GCA_009726135.1. Classification (GTDB taxonomy): domain Bacteria; phylum Actinomycetota; class Actinomycetes; order Nanopelagicales; family Nanopelagicaceae; genus Planktophila. The sequence continues at coordinate 16,809 of WLIQ01000004.1, forward strand.
GGATCACGCACGATGATTTGATAGGAATGCCCGAAGGTTCGGTTGTCAGCACTACCGCCGGTCTGAAATTTACGGCATTCAAGCCTCTGCTCGCCGATTATGTTTTAACAATGCCACGCGGCGCAACAATCGTTTATCCTAAAGACGCTGCAATGATTGTCGGACTAGCAGATATCTATCCTGGTGCACGCACCCTCGAAGCTGGAGTTGGAAGCGGCGCGCTAACAATTTCGCTATTGCGAGCTGTAGGTGAAAAGGGTTCGGTTCATTCGGTTGAACGTCGTGCTGATTTTGCAGATAACGCCCGTTCAAACGTAGATGCATATTTTGAAGGCGCACTGGCTAATTGGAAGTTAACAGTAGGAGATCTTCAAGATCAAGATTTTGATAGTGAATTTGATCGCGTCATTTTGGACATGCTTGCCCCCTGGGAGTGCGTAGATATTGCTGCGAGAGCCTTGCGTCCCGGCGGAGTATTTATGGCTTACGTTGCAACAACAACGCAGTTATCAGCAACGGCAGAAGCAATTAAGGAAGATGGCCGTTTTACTGAACCCGAAAGTAGCGAGACCTTAGTGCGTGGTTGGCATCACGAAGGTCTGGCAGTACGCCCACAACAAAGAATGATTGGCCACACTGGATTTTTGATTCAAACCCGTCGAATGGCGCCTGGTGTTGAAGTATTAGCACGCAGACGCAGACCCTCTAAGGGCTCATACGGTGTCGCGGAAGAGTGAGCGTCTGGTCAATTTGACCATTGCCCTGCTGGCGACAAAAAGATATTTAACAAAGGGTGAAATTTTTCGCAGTATCGAAGGATATGAAGGCAGTGAAGAATCAGTCGAACGAATGTTTGAGCGAGATAAAGATGATTTACGTTCATTAGGCATCGATATTGAAGTTGGTGGATTGGATCCTCTATTTAATGATGAGGCCGGATATCGCATCAAACCGGAAAACTATTCCTTGGATTTAGGGTCAGTCAATGGTGAAGATATTGCGTTGCTTTCACTCGCGGCGCAAGCCTGGAAAGGGCAAGCGTTAAATGACGTTGCACATTCCGTTCTTTTGAAATTGCAATCGATGGGAATTGAATCTGACATCAGCTCAGTTCCACATTTAGCTCCTCGTATGGCCTGGGCCAGCGATGAACTGGCAACTGTTTTGGATGCAATCACAACACGAAATAGGATCTCATTTACTTATTTATCTTCTGATTTGGCACATGAGAACAGAGAAATTGCACCGTATGCATTGGCATCTAGTGCAGGACACTGGTACTTCGGTGGCTTAGACAGCACAAAAAATTCATTGAGAACTTTCCGCCTCGATAGAGTGTTAGGTGAGATTCAAAGTATCGGTAAACCAGACAATTTTGAAATACCGTCTAATTTTGATCTCTTTGCATCAATGAACGAATCATCACACTCACAGGTAGCTGTTCTGGATATTCGCAAAGATAAAGCATTTGGTCTGCGAAAAATGTCAACTGATATTGAAGACAAAGGAGAATGGGAGCGCATAAAGCTCAACTATTCAGATCCAAGCTCATTCTTAGATTCGATCCTTTGGTACCTAGACGATGTAGTTGTTATTGAACCGCCTGATCTGCAGAAACAAGTAATAGAAGCACTTACGTTATTGGTGAAAAACCATGGCTAAAGCTAAACCTGCGCCAATAATTCATACAGAACGGCTATTGGCCTTGGTGCCATTCATCACTGCTCACCAGGGAATCTCACTTAAGGATTTAGCAGCGGCTTTTGACGTGACTACTAAGACGATGAATGATGACCTAACCACTTTATGGATGTGTGGTTTGCCTGGCTATACCGCACTAGAACTTATGGATCTCTCATTCGACTCTGGCTATGTAACAATCCGCAACGCACCTACATTAAAAGCGCCAAGAAGCTTGGGTATGGAAGAGATAGTTGCCTTACTCCTGGGTCTCTCTTTACTAAAAGACTCTGTAAATGAGAATAAGGATCTAGTTGATCGCATCAATTCATTAGCAACACGATTAGGCGAGAAAGGGGGGATTGCCGCAAAATTTAGTGTCAGCAACCCTGTGTCTAGTCTAATTCGTGCCCAAATAATTGCCGCTATCACAGAGCAGCAGACACTTTCTATTGCTTATCACTCTTTGTACAACGATGAATTCTCTCATCGCGAGGTGAAACCCTTAGAGATGCGAATTGATGGGGGGGTTGAATACCTATTCGCGTATTGTTACAAGGCTTCGGCTTTGCGAGTATTTCGGATAGATCGGATAGAGAGTCTAAATATTCTTGATAATGCCACAGACCAACTAATGGACAAACAAACCACTGCTTCTGATGGGTTTTATTCATCCCTCATTTTCTCTTCCAGATTGCGTTTGATGAAGGAGAGATTCGATCTGCAGGATGCCGAAGTAAATCAAGAAACCACTATTCATTCCTTTTCCAAGCAATGGATTGTCCGAAGTGTTTTCGCAAGCTCAGGAAGCGCCGATCTGCAAGCGCCTTCTGAAATCAGGGCTGAAATAGCCCAAAAGGCACAGTCATTGCTCAAACGTTACCTTGCGCTTCAAAAAATCTAGCCATTTTTGTATACCCTGGGGTAGCCTTGGATAAATCATCAGCCAAGGAGTAGATATTATGAATTTAGGTCCAAGAGAAATAGTTGTTCTTCTCATTGTTGTTCTCATTCTATTTGGCGCAAAACGTTTACCTGACTCTGCACGTTCACTTGGTCGCTCTATGCGAATTTTCAAGAGCGAAATGAAGGAAATGAAAGCCGATGATGGCGCGATAGAAGAAAACGACAAAACAGACAAGTAAATTGATGGCATCGGCGACGCAAGCAAAGATGCCACTGCTCGACCACTTTCGTGAACTAAGGAAAAGAGTTCTTCGTTCAGCAATTGCCGTATTGGTTGCTTTTGGTGGCGGGTGGCATTTCTACAACCCAATAATCACCACCTTGGCTAAACCTGTGTGTGACTTAAAGGCTGCTCAACAAAGTGGTGCGGCTAGTTGTGGCGCGTTGTACATCAGCGGTGTTTTGGGTCCACTTGATCTTCAGATAAAAGTGGCCTTGCTAGCCGGAGTAATCGTCTCGGCACCTTTTTGGCTATACCAACTCTGGGCCTTCATTGCTCCAGCCCTTCATAGAAAAGAGAAACGAACCAGCATTTTGTTCGTTGTCGCAGCGACCCCATTTTTCGCGATCGGTGCAACGTTAGGATATGTAATTCTTCCTGTCGCGATCAAAGCTCTTTTTGGTTTTACTCCAAATTCAATCAATAACTTGATTCGTTTTGATGACTACTTAGATTTTGTGCTCAGACTAATCTTGTTGGTGGGCTTGGCCTTTGAGTTACCAATATTTCTATTAACTTTCAATTTAATCGGTTTTCTCCGTGGAAAAACAATTCTAAGACCGTGGCGTATTTGGGTTTTTGGAATTTTTCTTGTAGTCGCCGCTTTTTCGCCAACGGCAGATCCTTTAAGTATGGTTCTATTATCAGCACCATTGGTTGTTCTTTACTTCATGGCCGGAGGCATAGCCTTGCTGGTCGATAAACGCAGAGATAGACGAGCCGGCAAAGTTGAAACAGGAGCGACTTCAATCGATGCCCCAGCGCCTATAAACGAATAGTTAGATAGGGTCGACTCATGTGGGCCTTAGTTATCAATCCGGTATCAGGCCAGGGTAACGGGGCTCGATTAGGCACCTATGTCGCGGGTTATCTGAATGCACGGTCAATTTCATACGAAATTATTATTGGCCGTAACCCAATTGATCAGGCAGATTTATTGCAGAAGTTCATTGACAAGTATCCAGATTGCAGCGGAGTAATTGCCGTAGGTGGAGATGGACTATTGCATCTAGTTTTGCAGAAGATTGTTCCTGCACAACTCCCATTAGCGATGATTCCAGCTGGAACAGGCAATGACTTTGTACGCACCTTAGGTTGGTCTCTTACTGATATCGATCCACTATTAGAAAAGGCTTTATCTACAAAGCCACGCAGTATTGATTTGGGTCTAGTTGATGGCGAATGGTTTGGAGCCATTCTTTCGACTGGTTTTGATTCTGTTGTGAATGAGAGGGCAAATTCAATGAGTTGGCCAAAAGGGCCAATGAAGTACAACGTGGCTATTGCTTTTGAATTACCGAGCTTTAAACCACGCCATTACGAGATAGTTTTGGATGATCGAACAATATCGACGGAAGCAATGCTCATAGCTATCTCAAATGGACGCTCGTATGGAGGAGGCATGTTGGTTTGTCCGCAAGCTGATGTCGCTGATGGCTTCTTTGATGTGATGGTGCTGCATCCAATTTCCAAGCTTGAATTCATTAAAGTTTTTCCAAGAGTTTTTAAGGGTACCCATATCACTCATCCAGCAGTGGAAATCGTGCGAAGCAAAAAGGTTTCCATCGTCGCAGACGCAGTAGCTTACGCCGATGGAGAACGGGTTGGACAACTACCTATCACGGCCGAGTGCGTTCGTGGAGTACTGATGACGTGGATGCCATGACAACTCCGGCAGAGAAGTTTGCAGCAGCAAAGATTCGTTCCCAATACAAAGAGACGACAGCCTTTATTCAAAGCTTTGATTTCGAATTTGACCCATTCCAAATAGCTGCTTGCCATGCTGTTGAGGAGGGCAGTGGAGTCCTTGTCGCTGCTCCAACAGGTGCTGGAAAGACAGTTGTGGGCGAATTCGCTGCACATCTAGCTCTCAAACTTGGAAAGAAATGTTTTTACACCACTCCTATCAAGGCACTTTCTAATCAAAAGTATTCGGAGTTTGTAGCAATGTTTGGTGAAGATCGAGTCGGCCTTCTAACTGGGGATACAAGCATTAACGGGGATGCTGATGTTTTGGTGATGACAACTGAAGTTCTACGAAACATGTTGTATGCCGGTTCGAAGACGCTAACAAACCTTGGCTATGTAGTTATGGATGAAGTTCACTACCTAGCAGACAAGTTTCGTGGCGCTGTTTGGGAAGAAGTCCTGATTCATTTAATGGAAAGTGTTCAGGTTATCTCACTATCTGCAACCGTTTCCAATGCTGAAGAATTCGGAGAATGGCTGGGTGAGGTCCGCGGAAATACGCAGGTTATCGTCAGTGAAATTAGGCCAATCCCGCTGTATCAGCATGTTCTGATTGGAAATAAGCTGCTAGATCTGTTTGAAAAGCCAGGACAAATAAACCCTGAGATTTTACGGCGAGAACGTGAAGCGGTTCGAAAAGCATCATTTAGTAGAAACCGACGCGGAAGTTTCAGTGAACGAGAAGATCGCTTAACTCGTGCAGATATAATTGAAAAGCTTGCGGGACAGAATTTACTACCGGCTATTACCTTTATTTTTTCACGGATCGGGTGCGACGCAGCAGTTAAGCAATGTTTGCACGCTGGGCTTCGATTAACTTCTACTGAGGAGCGAACCGAGATTCGCGCTACTGCACTCAGATACACTCAAAATATCGCCGAAGAAGATCTTGAAGTACTGGGTTTTCAAGATTGGCTGACTGCGCTCGAGCGTGGAATCGCGGCGCATCACGCGGGTCTATTGCCCAGTTTTAAATCTGCTGTCGAAGAGTTGTTTCAAAAAGGCTTAATCAAAGCAGTTTTTGCAACTGAGACTCTCGCACTCGGCATCAATATGCCCGCACGAACGGTTGTGTTGGAAAAACTCATTAAATATAACGGGGAATCGCATGTTCCGATTACGCCGGGGGAGTACACGCAGTTAACTGGACGTGCAGGCAGACGTGGAATTGATATTGAAGGTAACGCGGTCATTCAATGGTCACCAACTGTTGATTCAGCATCGGCTGCCGGATTGGCATCCACTCGTACGTATCCTTTACGTTCATCATTTGCACCTACCTACAACATGTCTATCAACCTCATTGCGCGATTTGGTCGAGAACGCGCACGGCGTTCTCTCGAATCATCATTTGCTCAGTTTCAAGCAGATCGCGCAGTTGTCGGGCTCTCTCGTCAAATCCAGAAAAACGAAACCGCTATCGAGGAACTAGTTTCCCAGGCTGTGTGTCATCTAGGTGATTTTCTTGAGTACGCCGGAATTCGTCGCGAAATTAAGGAAGTAGAACTCCTACTCTCTAAACGCGATAATAAAAAGAGCTTCGATAATCGACAACGCGCAAGGTTGGAAGGCGACTTGTCGGATTTGAGAAAAGGGTTAAGAAATCACAGCTGCCACGCCTGTGCCCAGCGTGAGGATCATTCACGCTTTACTGAAAAATCGGGTCGCTTAAATCGAGAGAACGAGGGTTTGCGAACGAGAGTTGAAAGTCGCACGCATGTAATCGCTAAAACTTTCGACCAGATTTGCCAGGTGCTCACACACCTTGGCTATATCGAGGGTGAGAAGCCAACAACACAGGGCAAGATTCTGACCAAGATTTATGCTGAATCAGATCTTCTTCTGACTGAGTCGATACGCCGTGGAATATTGGATGATCTAAACGCCCCTGAACTCCTTTCAGTTGTGTCAACGATGATCTTCGAATCACGTAACGCTGACAATGTGGCGCCAAAGATGCCGAGCCCTCGAGTTTCAAGTGCACTCGCCGACGTCATTTCTATCTGGGCGCAGTTAGAAGAGTTAGAAACTGAATATGGCGTTAAGACCCAACGCCAACCCGATGCAGGTTTTTGTTGGGTTTCATACCGCTGGGCTAATGGGAATTCTTTACAAAATGTTCTTAAGGGAACGGATATGTCTGTTGGTGATTTTGTCCGTTCAACTAAGCAACTCACTGATTTACTAAATCAAATCGCTTCGGCGAGTGAGAAGTTACGTCCGGTATGCAAAGATGCAGCTAAGCGCATAGACAGGGGAGTAGTTGCATTCCTCATGGGAGACCTATGACATTAATGCTTTTAGACAGCGCATCGCTTTGGTATCGCGCTTATTACGGTATGCCCGATACATTAACGGCACCAGATGGAACACCCGTCAACGCAATTCGTGGATACATCGATATGACTGCACGGTTGGTATCTGCCTATAAACCTAATCGACTAGTTGCTTGCTTAGATGGTGATTGGCGCCCAAGTTGGAGAGTGGAATTATTTCCCGATTACAAAGCTAATCGGTTGGAAGAAGAGGGTGATGATGAAGAAGAACCTGAGACTCTCACGCCGCAAATTCCAATTCTTCTCGACTTGCTTGATCTCTTTAGAATACCAGTAGTAGGTATTGATGATTACGAAGCCGATGATGTTATGGCTACATATGCCGAAATAGAAAAGGGACCGATTCGTATCGTTACTGGTGATCGAGATCTTTTCCAGATGGTCGACGATAAACGTGATATCAAGGTTGTTTACTTGGCTAAAGGTATTTCACAACATGATTTAGTTGATAGTAAATATGTGGCCGATAAGTATGGAATCCCTGGTGATCGATACGCGCTCTTTGCAATGTTTCGAGGCGACCCATCCGATGGGTTACCAGGCGTGCGTGGAATCGGCGAAAAGGGTGCAGCAGTAATTGCAAATGCTTTTGCCAATGTTGGTGAAGCCTTAGCCGGAGCACATGCTGCACACGAATCACTTCCACCAGCTCTTGCTAAGAAAATTATTGCCGGTGCTGATTATTTGAAGATCGCACCAACTGTTGTCCAGGTAGCTAGAAATGCACCATTGCCACAAGTTGATCTTGCAATGCCCAAAGCACCAGCGGACTTATCAGCCATCTATCAATTCAAGGAGCGCTACGGATTAGGTGCCAGCGTGGATCGTTTGATCAGTGCTTTAGGTTGGTAAATCTTCTACTCTCGGCGTTAAGTGGTGCGTTTCTCAGCGCCGCCTTTGCACCAGTAAATAAATGGTGGCTAGCACCGTTGGCATTGGCGTTGCATATGTATGCCCTAAACAGATCGGAAAAGAAGTTTGCTTCAATCGCTGCCTTCGCACTCACTTACAATCTATTACTTTTGCATTGGTCCAGTATTTATGTTGGTGCACTTCCTTGGGTGATTCTTTCTTTAGGGTTATCGCTGTTTTACTTGCCACTTATTCTTGTCAAAAGATGGGGGATAGCTTCATACCCTTTAATCTTTATTATTATGGAAGAAGTCCGAAATAGATTTCCATTCAATGGCTTTGGCTGGGCTAGATTGGCATATTCTCAATCTGATGCCCCCTATGCAGTACTAGCTCGTTATGGGGGAGCCGTTGGATTATCGGCCATAATCCTTCTTATCGCACTTGTTCTCTATCAGAGTTCACACCATCGATTCCAAATTTTAGTTTTACTTCCACTGATGGTGTTGATAATTCCCGTCAATGTACAGAGCACGGGTCATGCTCGAGTATTGCTTATACAAGGAAATGTTCCGACTTATGGTTTAGATTTCAACGCCAGGGCAACCCGAGTGTTTAAGAATCACGTAGCAGAAAGTAAGAAGGCTTTAGTACAACATCCAAATGTTGATTTTCTTTTGTGGCCGGAGAACGCCGTTGATGTTGATCCATTTACCAACGGAAAAGTGAAGAATGTTCTCGATAGTTTTACCACACCTCTGATAGTTGGTGCAGTTGTCCAGAGGGATGCGCAGGTTTTGAATACATCAATATTATGGACAAAAGATGCGAAAGTTGTCTACACAAAGCAACACTTAACACCGTACGGGGAATACATTCCTATGCGTTCATTAGCTAGAAGAATTTCGCCTTTTGTAGACAATGTATCGGATTTTACCCCTGGGGATGTTTCCAAAGTTTTCACAGTTGGTACAGCACAGATATCTCCAATAATTTGTTTTGAATTGCTAGATGATCGGATTGTTGAAACGGCTGCAAAAAATTCAAATATTTTGGCGGTACAAACCAATAGTGCAACATTTGGAAAATCGGCCGAATCAGCGCAACAGTTAGCAATTACCCGAATTCGAGCAATTGAACATTCACGAAATGTGCTTTCTGTGTCGACAACTGGATATTCTGCGGTTATTGATTACCGAGGAAAAATTGAGCAAGTGACGAAGATGGCAGTTGCTACCAACATCTACGCAAAGGTCGACTTAATAAGCGAACAGTCGCCTAGGGATCGATATGGAGATTGGGCCTTAATAGCGACGCTGTTGTGGCTCATTCTTGTAGCTCGCCAAAGGTGTGGTTATCGCCGATAAGTTACATTATGTAAACTTAAACGAATTCAGAGATCGGCGGACAGGAGCAAACCAGGTTCCTATCCCCGTAAGCACCATCAATACGGCCTACCGTCGGCCAATACTTGCCTTGCATTCCGATGATTTCGCCTCGCACAAGACCTTGGCGCACTGATGGAAGGCCACCGGTTTTTCGTGAGTACGAGCGATCCCATTCGGTGGATAAAACTGACTCAATGGTGTGTGGTGCGTGGCGCAAGGCGCTGTCATCAATAGAGATCTTTCCATCCATGATCTCCATAATTTCGCCATGAATAGCTGTCATAGCCGCGATAAAGCGATCAATTTCAGCGATGTCTTCACTCTCTGTCGGCTCAATCATAAGCGTTCCAGAAACGGGAAAACTCATGGTTGGTGCATGGAAGCCGTAGTCCATTAAACGCTTTGCAATATCGTCAACAGTTACACCGCTGAGCTTTGTGATATCGCGAAGATCCAAAATGCATTCGTGCGCCACTCGCCCGTTTTCACCTGTATACAAAACTGGGAACATCGGATTTAACTTTGCTGCCATGTAATTTGCTGACAAAATCGCTACAGAGGTTGCAAGAGTTAACCCCTCCCCGCCCATCATTCGAATGTATGCCCATGAGATTGGCAAGATGCTTGCAGATCCAAAAGGCGACGCACTAATTGGTCCTGGTCCAGTTGCTGGCCCAGCTGAGGCGTCTAGTGGGTGGTTAGGTAAAAATGGAGCAAGGTGTGCGCGAGAGATAACAGGACCTACGCCTGGTCCCCCACCACCGTGTGGAATACAAAAAGTTTTATGCAAATTAAGATGGGAAACGTCAGCGCCAAATTTTCCAGGTTGCGCCAAACCAACTAGTGCATTTAAGTTCGCGCCATCAACGTAAACCTGACCACCTGCATCATGAACTAATCCACATAAATCGCTAATAGCGGATTCGAAAACACCATGCGTAGATGGATAGGTCACCATCATCGCTGCTAAAGATTGACTATGCACTTCTATCTTGGCTTTCAAATCTTCAATACTTACGTTGCCATGCTCATCACATTCAATGACTACAACCTGCATGCCAGCCATCACGGCACTAGCAGCATTCGTGCCATGCGCCGATGAGGGAATTAGGCAAATGGTGCGGCCTTGTTCTCCGCGAGAATCGTGATAGTTGCGAATAGCTAGAAGACCTGCGAATTCACCCTGACTACCAGCGTTAGGTTGCAATGAAACAGCGTCATATCCAGTTATCTTGATGAGCCAGTCGGATAACTGAGCAATTACTTCACGCGATCCTGCAGTTTGATTTGCAGGTGCAAATGGATGCAAAGACGAAAACTCTGGCCACGTAACAGCTTCCATTTCGGTCGTAGCGTTGAGTTTCATTGTGCATGAACCTAAAGGAATCATTGTGCGATCTAGTGCTAAATCGCGATCAGAAAGAGTTCGCAAATATCGAAGCATCGAGGTTTCTGAACGCAGAGTATTGAAAATTGGATGAGACAGATAAGTTGATTTGCGTTTTGAAAACTCAGGAATTGAATCCCCTAATTTGCCCACTTCTCCACTACCAAAGATCTCTATCAAATCCCGGAGCATTTTCGCATCTGTAGTCTCATCTAGTGACACTCCTACACGCAATTCATCTATATTTTTTAGATTGATCTTCTTCCCAACTGCCTTCTTATGAACATCGCCTGAATTCTTGACTTCAATAACTAAAGTATCAAAGTAAGCAGAGTGAACCACAGTAAGACCAGCGGCAGTAATTGCACTAGCTAACTCTTGAGTTTGTCGGTTAATGCGCTTCGCAATAATTTTCAACCCTGCCGGTCCGTGCCACATGGCATAGAACGCACTCATGACTGCAAGGAGGACTTGAGCAGTGCAGATATTGCTCGTAGCTTTATCGCGACGAATATGTTGCTCACGAGTTTGCAGTGCCAAACGAAAAGCAGGGTTACCATGTGAATCAACGCTTTGCCCAATTAAGCGCCCAGGCAATGATCGTTCAAGACCTTCGCGCACAGACATAAAGCCCGCATGTGGTCCACCAAAACCCATAGGCACACCAAAACGTTGAGCTGAACCAACCGCGATATCTGCTCCCCACTCCCCCGGTGCCTTAATAAGAGTGAGAGCTAGTAGATCCGTAGCTGCAATAAGTAAGCCCTGCTTCGCATGAATCCACGTAGCTAATTCGCTGTAATCAATAATTTCGCCTTCAGTATTTGGGTATTGAACTAAAACTCCAAAAGTGTCAACATCTTTTTGTTGCACAGACAGATCAACCACTTCTACTTTTATGCCTTGGGGCTTCGCGCGGGTTTGGACAACTGCAATTGTTTGCGGATGAACATTAATATCAATCAAAAATACTGCCTCATCACTACCCTTATAAACGCGGCGGGCAAGCGTCATAGCCTCAGCCGCTGCAGTTGCCTCATCCAACATAGACGCATTTGCAGTAGCTAGTGCTGTTAAATCACAGACAGCCGTTTGGAATGCAAAAAGGGCTTCTAATCTTCCTTGCGAAATCTCGGGTTGATATGGCGTATATGCCGTATACCAAGCTGGATTTTCTAAAACATTTCGTAAAATTACTGGGGGTGTAATCGTTCCGTAATATCCGGTACCTATTGCATTACGGTAGACATGATTCTTATCGGCAATCGAACGTAGTTCAGAAATAACATCCACTTCATTGAGTGCATCTGGCAGCACCTGACTTAATCGTTCAACCATCGCGATATTTTGCGGCACTACATCTGCGATGAATTGCTCCATCGTTGAGTAACCTAGTTCCATCAACATTGTTTGTGCTTGATCCTCTGACGGACCAATGTGTCGACGTGAAAATGCGTCGTAATCAACCATCACAAACACTCCTACCCATAACTACAGACCGTCAATGGCCGGTATGAGTCAAGAATATGTCTTTTTATGCACCTTTGCTCTTACGACGAAGTGAAAGTTCATCGTTAGATTCGACACCTACTGACTGGCCGCTGACCTCACCTTGCAGTAATGAGAGTGAACCCTCTACTTCATGCCAAACTTTACCAACCGCTATTCCAAATACTCCCTGACCACCTGCTAGTAAATCGATGATTTCATCTGGACTAGAACACTCATAAATTGAGGCACCATCACTCATAAGAGTCATACGCTCCAGGTCGGTTACTCCCCTGCTGCGTAGATGGTCAACCGCTGTCCGAATATTTTGTAGCGACACACCAGCATCGAGTAAACGCTTAACAATTTTTAAAACAAGAATGTCTCGAAAGCCATAAAGACGCGCAGTTCCTGAACCACTAGCTGATCGAATACTTGGTTCTACTAAAGAAGTTCTCGCCCAATAATCCAACTGGCGGTAGGTAATACCTGCGGCTGAACATGCAGTCGCGCCGCGGTAGCCAATTTCTATTTCCTGGGAAGTCACGGGGAAACTCGTTTCTCTTGGGGAGTGAAGCAAATCTAGAGTAGGCAGGCTCCCTGTTCAACGACCGACACGCTCGAAACCTCTACTTGAGATTGAGAGTTCTAGCCCACAAAGTCCTCAGGGTTTATCTGGTCGAGAAATTCACGGAAACGCTCAACCTCTTGATTCTCCTGCCCAGTTTGAGCCTCGAGGGGGATCTCGATCCCTATCTCGTCGAGTAGTTCCGAAGTGGCCAAAATGTTTGCAGCCCCGCGAAGGGCCAAAGAGATTGCATCAGATGGCCTGGCTGAAACCGTCTGGCTCACTCCGGCGCTATCTCGAATAATCAGGTTGGAATAAAAGACGCCTTGATCGATATGTGTCACATGCACCGCGGTTAGCACTGCATCCATTTTTTCTAGGATGTCGATCGCTAAGTCGTGAGTCAGGGGCCGCGGTGGTTGTACGCCTTGTTGCGCAAAGGCGATTGCCGTCGCCTCCACTGCCCCTACCCAAATTGGCAAGAAGCGTGGGCCATCAATCTCTTTGAGCAAAACAATCGGCTGATTGGAAGGCATCTCGACTCGAACGCCGATGACCTCCATAGGTATCAACATGTTTTAGGAACGAAGGCGATGAAGTCCGCCACGAACAAGGGCTGCATGAAGTCGTATTGATAATGATGCGATTTCACTCTGTACTTCTTCGGCGCGGGCTTTTGAATCGGCATTCTTCTGACGGGTTAACGGTGTAATCACTTGCTCGATTAAACCAATCTCACGGTCAGCGGCAGATTTGAATGAACGCAGATGTCTTGCTTCGATACCAAAGCCAGCCATCTCGGTGACTGCCTTTGCAATCGCCAAAGCATCTCCATCGTAATGACGACCTCGAATAGTTATTAGGCCGTACCCTTCAAGCTCTACAAGCTGATCTTCTTTTAAACCAGAGTTTTTGAGCAACTCATCGCGGGATAAGCGCATCTCAGAAACTTCACCAAAGACACTTGGCGCCATTTCGCCATCAATTGTGGCTAAACCAATATTTGGTCGAGGTGCTGCAACTGCGCCAGTGGCAGCAGGAACTAGTCCTCGGTCAATTGCATCGAGGTTATCCTTAATTACTTTGAGTGGAAGATACTGATCGCGTTGTGCAAGTAGCACATAACGAAGGCGCTCCAAGTCTGAGGTTGTGAACTTACGATAACCCGATGGTGTTCTCTGTGGCTCTATCAATCCTTCAGACTCTAGAAAGCGAATCTTTGAGATCGTAATATCTGAAAAATCTGGACGTAGTCGATTAAGAACTTCCCCGATACTCAGATACGCGCGAGCTGGAACTGCCATTGTGTACTCCCCTAATTATTTTCTGCCAGATACAAAAAGCAGGTGGAACTTTCCGATTTGTATCCGATCTCCGTTTAGTAATGTATGCGTAGTTACTGAATTATTGTTTACATATGTGCCGTTAAGCGAACCACTATCTAGGATTGAAAAGCCATTTGTAGATTTTTCAATTTTTGCATGAGAACGAGACACAGTCACATCGTCTAAGAAAACATCGCTAGATGATGAGCGTCCTATAGTTGCACCTTGGCTAGTTATGAGAAATCTTGCACCCACATTGGATCCGCGATTTACTACCAGCATTGCTTTGTCGTTGGACTGAGCTATTTCTTCGATAACGCTGCGATCTGCTTGAGGCAATGTGGCCAGATACTCATCGAGTACTCCAGCTAGGGAATCACTTGCCGTTCCAAGACCTAGGTGCAAAGTGGTGGTGAGTTCGCTTGGCGTTACTTCTGCCATCACTTATCTCTCCTCCTTCACCGTCAACCTGAGGCTGACACTAAAGGGGTGAGACGATTTGGTCAAGCGGTGATTTGAGCGTATCCCGCCGCATCAAGCAGATCAGAGGGTTGCTCAGAAATCTCCACTTTTACCAACCAACCGGCTCCGTAAGGATCGCTATTTACCACTTCTGGAGTATCTGAAAGTTGCGCGTTTACCTCAGTCACAGTTCCACTGACGGCGGCAAAAATCTCTGAGACTGACTTTGTAGATTCGATTTCTCCACAAACGTTACCGGCCTTTAATACTTCGCCAACTTTTGGAAGTTGCACATAAACAATGTCACCAAGAGCGCCTTGCGCAAAATCAGTAATACCCATTGTGTAGATATTTCCAGATGAACTTACCCACTCATGCTCTTTTGTATATTTCAAATCGTCAGGAATTGATGACACGTGATCCTCTTCTCTGCGAAAAACCTTCGCGACCGTAACTTATACCTGTAGCAATGTAGAGGGCAATCCCCCAGATGGCAAAACTCCAGCCTAAAACAAAAGCGATCGAGCCGAGAGGGGTATCACTCTTAGCCAATAACAGAAATGGAAAGGCGTACATAAGATTGAAAGTTGCAGCTTTACCTAGATAGGTAACCGTAAATGGAGCATGGCCTTTTGCCTTCATCGCAACGGTGATGATTGCCAAAACTAAATCGCGACTTATCAGGACAACAATTATCCACGCTGGTGTTACATCGCGGATTAAAAACACAATCAAGATTGCCAAGATATAGAGACGATCGATTGCAGGATCTGCCAACTCTCCAAATCTAGATGTTTGATTCCAGGCCCGCGCTAATTTGCCATCGAAATAATCAGTAAGTCCCCCTATAGCCAGAACAATGACCGCCCAACCATCGGCGTGAATGTCTAACGTGAGATAAATAAAAAGAGGAATGCCTAGAAAACGCAAAAACGTTAGAGCATTAGGAATCGAAAGCAGTGAAGAGTTCATCTTTATTCGCGTTCTTTAACTCGGATCGCAACTTGTACTGGTGTGCCAGGAAATGAAAACTCTTCACGTAAACGTCGCTCAATAAAGCGGCGGTATGAAGCCTCGATCCAGCCATTGGAAAAGACCACAAATTTAGGTGGGGCGATGCCGGCCTGGGTGGCGTAATAAACCTTTGGCTGCTTACCACCGCGAACTGGTGGAGGTGTCGCTCCAATGAGTGCGCCCAGAAATGAGTTCAACTTCGCCGTAGGAACACGCTTTTCCCAACTGTCCAACGCAGTACGTAGCGCCGGTGCTAATCGGTCTCGGTGCCAGCCGGTTTTAGCTGCGACATTTACGCGCTGCGCCCATTCAACTTGATCGAGGTGGCGATCAATTTCACGATCTAACTGATCTCTACGATCTTCATCAACTAAATCCCATTTATTCATCACGATAACCATGGCCTTGCCTGCATCTTCCACCATAGTGATTACACGTAAATCTTGTTCAGTGATTGGTTCAGATGCGTCCAAAACAACCACTGCGACTTCACAACGTTCCAGTGCTGTTTGCGTGCGTAATGAAGCGTAATAATCGGTACCCGATGCTTGGTTGGCACGTTTCTTTAATCCAGCAGTGTCGATAAATCTCCAGATCGATCCACCAAACTCAATTAGCTCATCAACTGGATCGCGAGTTGTTCCTGCAACATCATCAACAATTGAACGATTTTCACCAGCTAGTGCATTAAGCAAAGAGGATTTACCAACGTTAGGTCGACCAATCAGAGCGACTTTGCGATATCCATCTTGCGTCTGTGCTCCCCCAACCTCGGGAAGTTCGGCGACAATGTGATCAAGCAAATCTCCCGAACCGCGACCATGTAATGCGGATACAAAATAAGGTTCACCTAAACCTAGTGACCACAAACCGTGTGCTTCAGATTCTTCACGCTCTCCATCAACTTTGTTACCAATTAAGATCAACGGTTTTTTAGCCTTACGAAGATGTTGAACCAGAATATCGTCTTCATCTAATGCACCAACTTGTGCATCAACGACAAAAGCTAAGACATCTGCTTCTTGCATTGCAATTTCAGCACCTGCGCTTACTTGTACAGAAATTCCATCGGGCTTTGCCTCCCAGCCACCCGTATCCATAATGATGAAACGACGGCCTCCCCATTCGCATTCATACTGAATGCGATCGCGAGTTACACCAGGCGTATCTTCAACGATTGCTTCACGGCGGCCAAGAAAGCGATTAATTAACGTGGACTTACCAACGTTTGGGCGTCCAAGAATTGCAACAATAGGTAGACCGAGTAAGGAGCGCTGGCGAAGTAGTTCCCAGATACGTTCGACAGTTTCATCTAGATCCAAATTTGTTGAGTCAACCTCAACTGCATCAAAGGCCATCGCCAAGGGTGAAACTGTGCGATTAGTATCAATAGAATCACGGTTTTCTAGTGATGTTTTCACATCAACAGTTTTATCGTCTATTTCACCTTCGCGACGAAAAGCACGTGCATTAAGATCAGCAGTAAGAAAAATCTTCAAAGCCGCATCAGGTACGACTACGGTGCCAATATCTCTTCCTTCAACAACAATACCCCGTGGCGCTTGAGCAATAACTTTGCGCTGTATAGAAAGAAGTTCTTCACGAATCGAAGGCATTGCACTAATGCGACTTACGTTTTCAGTAACGGAGGTTCCACGAATTGCATGTGTAATTTGCGTATCGCCTGCGAAAACATCTGGCGCAGTTGGATCAGAAACAAAACGAATCGGTGCGCTCTTCAATGCTTTTAAAATATCGGCAGCTTCAACGCAATTATTTTCAAGTGCTACCCAAGTAACCGCTCGATAAAGTGCACCTGTGTCTAAATAGTTCCAGCCTGCACGTATTGCTATTGCTTTTGAAGTACTGGATTTACCTGCACCACTCGGGCCATCAATTGCTACGACTATGCCCATGTACTGAGCCTACTTCTATTTTCGAACCGGATGAACGTTCCATCCGATCGCAGATAGATGGCTAGATAATTTCATAGCATCATCATCAGATAATGCAAGTGTGATAAGGGCATTCAACTGGCCTGGTGAGTGTTCGATTGTTAAATCCTCAACGTTTACAGACATAGCGGCGCATTCATTAAATATTGCCGCTAGTTGACCAGGTTTGTCATCAATAACGATTGGCACATATGTGTACTCGCGCGCTATTCCACCGTGTTTTCCCGGAATAAGAGCTTTTCCTTCACGGCCTTTCGAGATGATCTGTGCAATTTTTTCTTGATTGTCTAAAGAATCGATCATCGCTGTTATACCGGTTTGTAGATTTATTAATAGTTTTTCAATTTCATCTGCGTTGGAATGAATAATTTCTTTCCATAAATTCTCATCAGAGGCGGCAATTCTGGTTGTATCCCGTAGCCCAGCTCCAGCTAAATCAAGCCACTCACGTGGAACCCCGTGCAATGAGCCAGCCACAAGGGATGCCGCTATTTGCGGAAGATGAGAGATCGCAGCTACTGCGGCGTCATGCGATAGTGGATCGAGTTCTACGGGCGTGGCTCCGAGTTCGATAATCATCTCTCGCACCATTGCGACTGCCGTGGGATCAGTCTCGGGCGTAGGTGAGATGATCCAACTCCTTGAGCGGAAAAGATCGGCGCGAGCTGACTCGGCTCCCCCAACTTCCCGGCCCGCCATTGGGTGGGTACCTACAAACTGCTTCAAAGGAAGGGCTGAAGTCTTAACTATTGATAGAGGTTCAGTCTTAACGCTACATACATCCATAAACGTCGACTTAGGGCTTAGTGCATATTGCTCCTCTATGACCTTAGAGAGGGCTTTTAGAGGGGTCGCAAAAATAATCAGCTCCGGCTGCTCAATTATCGATCCACCAGTTAAATCCGTAGCCAGCGCCTGGCTACGGCTATCGCTATCAACCATCTGAACCTTTAAATTCTTAGCGCTCAGAGCTAGGCCAATAGACGTCCCGATCAAACCCGCCCCAACAATGCGTACCGAGGCCAGCATTATTGGGCGATATCTCGGCGCAACGAGACGGCACCGTGCAGGTAAATATGTGCAATTTCTTCGTGTGCCTTGTCGCTTTCAACGTGGAGCATTGCCCGAATAATCCGTGCGGGGGCTCCAAGAACATCGACCTCAACGGCTCCGATTAACGGCACTGAGGCGAAGCCAATCTCCCGACAGGCTGCTGCAGGAAAAGCTGACGTTAAATCCGGGGTTGAAGTGAAAAGAACTGAGATAACGTCCTTAGGGGTGAGAGCGTTAGCCTCCAATATCGCCGTGATGAGCTCTTTAACTCCACTACCTATCGCCTCAGGCGTATTTGCGCTCACTTGGGTGGCTCCGCGGATCGCTCTGATGCTCATGGGATAAGGGTACCTTTCTCGGTCAGTTTTTTGCTCATTATTGATTAGTTCTAAGCCAGTTTAATTATTTATCGATAAAACCTTTTTATGACATTTCCTTAGGTTGTTGACCTGTTTGAGGTTTCCCTCTCTGATTCCGTAAATATCGATAAATTTATATTTACGGGCCCACCTTAGCGTTGCTAATATCGATAAATAGGTAATCGCATGCAATATTATCGATATATCTGCTAATAGATAATATCTAAAATATCGATTTATCGTAAAGACGTTATAATCCTAAAACGTTACGTAGATTTGTTAATTCACCCTCATTAAGGTTTCTCCAGCGTCCTTCGGGGGTATCGCCTAAGGAGATAGGACCGAAGTGCGTTCTGATCAAACGCAGGACCTGCACGTCGACGGCCTCCATCAAACGGCGGATGATGTGATATCTGCCTTCATGGATCGAGACTTCGAGCCAAGTTGGCGAGAGCTCCTTATAGGTTAAAATCCTGCCCATTCCATCTTCTAATTCGATGCCTTTGAGCAGAATTTTATCTATGCCAGTTGGCAGCTTTCCCTCATGTTCGATGATGTAGGTCTTTTCTAGCCCAAAAGATGGGTGGGTAGCGCGAAAAGTTAGATCCCCATCATTAGTCAAAAGGATTAACCCTTCAGAATCTTTATCTAATCGGCCCACATGGAAAAGACGCTCTTTTCGCAGGTCAATGAAGTCGCTCAACGAGGGACGACCATCGGGGTCGTACATGGTAGACAAAACACCTTTTGGTTTATGAAGTACTAAATAACTTTTAGACATAGAACGAGTAATTGTCTCACCATCTACCATGACTTGATGTAATTCAGGGTCAAACTTCGAACCCATTTCGCGAATTGTGATTCCATCGACCGAAACACGGCCGGATTCAATAAGAGCATCTGCCCCACGACGGCTAGTAATACCCGCATCGGCAATTATCTTGTTAAGGCGCATCTGGCCCATGGCTATCCTCCCGACAGTCAGGTGAGGAGGATAGCGTGAAGGTTAGTCAGTTAGCGAATCAAGGATCTCGTCGAGGCCATCTAGGTTGGGAAGATACGGCGCCAGCGCTGGAAGATCCTCGAGGCTGTTGAGGCCTAAACGCTCCAAAAAGTAGCTGGTGGTCTTATAGAGGATGGCTCCACTTTCGTGCTCAATACCTGACTCCTCAACCAATCCGCGTGTGACTAGAGTTTTCATAACCGCTTCGACATTGACGCCACGGATAGCTGAAACGCGAGCTCGAGAGACGGGTTGACGGTAGGCGATAACTGAGAGCGTTTCCAGCGCCGCTTGGGTGAGGCGGGACTGCTGCCCATCTAATACAAATTTCTCTACCGCAGCGTGATAGTCAGGGTTGCTGTAAAAACGCCATCCACCATTGATTTTGCGAAGCGAGAACCCACGCTCATCATAGGTAGTCGTCAAATGTGCTAGAGCTGCCTCGATCTCATCTACTGGCTTCTCAAGCACTTGGGCCAAAATCACTTCCGAGACAGGCTCATCGACGACCATCAAGATCGCTTCAATTGAACGCTCAACTTCTACATTAGACATTCGTACTACCTTCGCTCGGTTCGTCATCAAGTGAAACTACGGGGATATCAAACTCATCGGTGACTTCGACCTCGCCTTCCTGCGAGCCTGTCCAGGAGATTTGCAGCTCCCCTAGGGCTACAACTTGGTCAAAGCGTAAAACTCCCTGGCGGTAAAGATCCAACAGGGCTAGAAAA
Source organism: Actinomycetota bacterium (assembly GCA_009726135.1). Classification (GTDB taxonomy): domain Bacteria; phylum Actinomycetota; class Actinomycetes; order Nanopelagicales; family Nanopelagicaceae; genus Planktophila. Next base: position 37,345 of record WLIQ01000004.1, read on the forward strand.
CGGGCGACGATTACAAGCGTATTTTGAGCGTCAGAGACCAGGTTTCTAAAGCTCATAGATTTACCTCGTCGCAAAGCCTCAACCACAAGTCGAGACTCTTCAGCAACACTGACCAGAGGCAGATGCAGATGCTCCACGCTAACCAACGGTGCAACCTTCGGGGTCAATACACGTTCGGCGATAGCGGCAAAGCGTTGTGGTCCAACACCAATGAGAACCTCAGGCAAGAGTGCGCTCAAAGTTGGATCCAATGCGACAACGCGTGGGAAGAACTTGTCGGCGGTAATGATGCGCTCGCTAAAGGTTGCCGCGATCTCCTTAAATGCTCGGTATTGGAGCAAGCGGGCAAAGAGAATGTCGCGGGCCTCAAGAAGGGCTAGATCCTCTTCATCATCGACTTCCCCGCTTGGCAGTAAACGTGCGGCTTTGAGATCTAAAAGCGTTGCAGCTACTACGAGAAACTCTGTCGCCTGATCCAGACGCCAGCCCTCTCCTGAGGCCTCTAAGGACCTGATAAAGGCTATGAACTCATCGGTTACCAGGCTCAGAGAGATCTCGGTGATGTCCATCTTGTGACGCGAGATGAGCTGTAAGAGAAGATCAAAAGGTCCATCGAAATTCTCCAGGTGGACGGAGAACGCGCCTGCTGCGGCGTTAACGTCGGCTGATTCCTCTAGCGATAAATCCATGGCGTCACCCTACTTCACAGTTGCCCCAGTTCTAGGTAGCGCGTAGGCTCGCGCTCAATTCACCGAAAAGAGGTTTGACGCTTGAACGCTAAATCGACAAATCAAGAAGATGTCGCCACTACTGCCACTCTGCTTGGTAAAAATGCAGCGAGCATTCCTACACCTGCCCCGATTACTGAACATGGCAACGCCAAGGTAGTCGCGATATTCAACCAAAAAGGTGGAGTCGGAAAGACAACGACAACTATTAACTTGGGTGCTTCTTTGGCTGAACTGGGCCGTCGTGTTTTGTTAGTCGACTTTGACCCACAGGGTGGATTATCACTTGGTCTTGGTGTTAACGCACACTCTTTGCCGCTCGAACAAACTGTTTACTACGCACTTATGACACCTACAGCTAACGTCGATTCGATTGTTTTAAAATCTGCAGTCCCTGGCTTGGATTTCTTACCTGCTAACCGCGATCTCGGTACAGCAGAAACAACTCTTGGTGCTGAAATTGGAGGACAACAATATTTAAAGCGCGCCCTAGCGTCTTTGCGTGATTACTACGATGTTATTTTAATTGATTGCCAGCCAACAATGGGTCAGTTGACAATCAACGCACTTGTTGCCGCCGATGAAGTAATTGTTCCTTTGCAATGTGAATACTTCGCTCTTCATGGATTTATCGAACTAAAGGGAAACTTAGATAAGGTTAAAAACTTCCTAAATCCAAACTTGCGCCTCATTGGAATTTTGGCAACTATGTACGACAAGAAAACATCACATAATCGCCAAGTTCTAGAACGAATCCTTGAACAGTTCCCAGCAGATGTTTTCGAAACAATAATCGCAAAGACAATTCGTTTTCCCGAAACTACTGTTGTTGGAGAGCCAATTACAACGTATGCCACTTCTTCTGGTGGCGCGGCTTCATATCGCCGTCTAGCACGCGAACTTATCGCCCGAGGAGGCGCACGATGACACGTAGAGCAAACCTTCCAGGTGCAGATGAACTATTTCGTTCAACCGCTCCCGCATTAAGTGCAGTTCCCGCTCAAAATGAAGCACCCGCACCTCTAGTTCCACCAGCAATCGCTACACCAAAAGCTCCATCAAGTAAAAAGGGTGTCCGCACTATTGCTCGTCGACGCGTTACTACAGTTGATCGTTCACCATCAGGACGTGAGCGCCATGATGAAAAAATCACTGTCTACCTGTCCCCCGACGAACTTTTTGAATTAGATCAGGCGCGATTGCAGTTGCGAGGAGATTTGGGTCTAGCAGTTGATCGCGGACGCATCGTTCGTGAATCTATTGCTGTGATCATCGCTGACTTAGAAGCAAAAGGCGATCAAAGCATCCTTGCACGTCGCTTACGCGGTCTGTAGAACTTAGTTTCGCGCACGTGGGTGCGCTAAGGAATACGTTTCACGCACTTTATCGATAGTTATAAGTGTGTATATCTGAGTTGTCGTAACCGATGAGTGCCCCAATAGCTCTTGCACTACTCGAATATCAGCACCTCCATCGAGCAAATGAGTTGCATATGAATGTCGAAATACGTGCGGTGATACTTTCTCACTTATTCCTACATCGTTAGCGGCTCGAATGACGATGTTCCAGGCAGATTGCCTGGTGATACGCAAACCTCGGGAATTAAGAAATAGAGCAGAGTTAACTTTGGAACTCTTGGCGGCAAGTCCTGGACGTATCCTTACCATGTAATCATCAATTGCCTTTGAAGCAAAAGTACCAAGTGGAACTATCCGTTCTTTCGAACCCTTGCCTCTAAGTTTGAGTGTCGTTATTGTGCCATCGTCAGTCTGCACTTCATTTAAATCAGCAAGATTTATTCCGATGAGTTCTGAAACGCGTGCACCACTGCTGTAGAGGAGTTCAATCATTGTTTGATCACGCAAAGTGATCGGATTGCCTTCACGATAAGCGGCCGAAATCATCGACATTATCTGTTCAATAGAAAGCGCTTTAGGTAAGCGACGATTGGCACGCTGTGGCAACATTTCAAATGTTGGATTGGCGATTCCAAACTCATTATTGGCATGCTTGAAAAATCCCCGTAAAGTAGAATCGATACGACTAATACTTGCTAAGGAAAGATTTTGTGACTTCATTAATGACTCAAACTCAGAAATCTTTTCTGGGGTAACTTGCGTAAGCGAAGTTCCTTCAAGAAAGAGTTGGAATTTAGATAAATCCCGACGATATGCCAAAAGCGTGTTAGCTGCTAAACCGCGCTCGATTGTTAGGTGATTAAGAAAAGAAGTTGCGGCTAGTTCAAAGTTTATAACTTGCATAACCATGTGCCTTAGCGACTTCGGCGTAATAGATTTTGCCATCATGAACATTTAAACCTTTAGCTAAATCCTTGTCCACATCACAAGCGCCTGCCCAACCATGTTGAGCAATCGCTAACGCGTACGGCAAAGTGGCGTTCGTGAGCGCGTATGTGCTGGCGACTGGAACTGCGCCTGGCATATTTGCTACGCAATAAAAAAGAGAGTTGTGAACCCTATATGTTGGTTCAGCATGTGTTGTTGCATGGGAATCTTCGAAACAACCACCTTGATCTATCGCTATATCTACTAAAACCGAACCAAATTTCATTTGCTTCACTAAAGAGTTCGAAACCAACTTTGGAGCTTTAGCCCCGTGTACTAAAACTGCACCAATCACTAAATCAGCAGTTTTAACTTCGCGTTCTATCGCGTGTTTAGACGCAGTAAGTGTTTTGATGCGGCCAGAATAAACCGTATCAATATATTGCAATCGGCTAACAGATCGATCGATGATTGTTACGTCAGCACCCATACCAATGGCGACAACCGCAGCATTTAAACCTGAAACTCCACCACCAATTACAACTACTTTTCCTGGAGCTACACCTGGCACTCCCCCAAGTAATACTCCACGTCCTCCGTGAGGCTTTTCTAAAGCCGTAGCACCTACTTGTGTTGCCAGTCGGCCAGCAACTTCACTCATTGGCGCCAACAAGGGAAGATGTCCATTTACTTCTACAGTTTCGTAGGCGATTGCAGTAATGCCACTTGAAACTAAGGCATCAGTGCAGGCTTTGGATGCGGCTAAATGCAGATATGTGAAAAGCACTTGATCTTTACGAAGAAATGAATACTCACTTTCTATAGGTTCTTTTACTTTGAGAACCAATTCAGCTTTGCTCCACACTTCATTTGCACTTGCAACGATCGAGGCACCTACGTCAATAAAATCCTGGTCGGTCAATGACGAACCAAGTCCAGCTGTGGTTTCTATAAGGACGCTGTGGCCTGTTGCAATGAATTCAGAGACACCTTCGGGGGTAATCGCAACGCGTGATTCGTGGACCTTTATCTCTTTAGGAATTCCAACGATCATTTATTTGCCTTTCGCTGCTACCGCCGCTTTGATTAATCCAACAAAGAGTGGATGAGGTTTAGTAGGGCGTGAGCGAAGCTCAGGATGAGCTTGGGTGCCTACGTAGTAAGGATGTACCTCTTTTGGTAGTTCTACAAACTCGACTAAATCTCGCTCCTTATACATACCTGAGAAAACCAAACCTGATTGAGCTATTTGATCACGGTATTGATTATTAACTTCATAACGGTGTCTATGCCGCTCAGAAATCTCCAACGACCCATAAGTCTGTGCAACGACTGATCCTTTGAGTAAGTCAGATTTGTACAAACCTAGGCGCATGGTGCCGCCCATATCACCATCACCTTCTACAACATGCTTTTGATCCTGCATTGTCGCAATTACGGGCGTACCAGAATCTGAAAACTCCGCAGATATTGCATCACTAATTCCAGCCAGATTACGTGCTGCTTCAATCACCATACACTGTAATCCGAGACATAAACCGAGTGTTGGAATCTTGTTTTCTCGAGCGAATTTTAATGCGCCTACTTTGCCTTCAATCCCGCGAATTCCAAAACCACCTGGAACAACAATTGCATCTAATCCTTGTAGATGTTTTGCCGCACCCTGTGCACTTTCACATTCATCGCTAGGGATCCAAACAATCTCGATTTTAGTTTCATTTGCAAAACCGCCTGCACGTAAAGCTTCTGATACAGAAAGATAGGCGTCTGGTAAATCAATATATTTTCCAACCAAACCTACGCGGACGTGGTGCTTTGGATGATGTACTTTTTCAAGTAGTGCATCCCATTCGCCCCAGACAACATCGTGGCCACCTAAATCAAGGCGTTTGACGACGTATGAATCGAGCCCCTCTGAATGCAAAACTTTCGGAATATCGTAGATCGATGGTGCATCCATTGCAGCAACTACAGCTTCAAGGTCAACGTCGCACATTAATGAGATTTTCTTTTTTACTGCTGCAGGAATTTCGCGATCAGAACGTAAAACAATCGCATCCGGAGCAATACCAATACTGCGTAATGCTGCAACTGAGTGTTGTGTCGGTTTCGTTTTCAATTCTCCAGAAGGACCGATGTATGGCACCAGCGAGATGTGCAAGTAGAAAACATTGTCACGGCCAACTTCTTGGCGAATCTGTCGAATAGCTTCTAAAAATGGTTGAGATTCAATATCCCCGACTGTTCCGCCAACTTCAGTAATGACCACATCGATATCTGGTGCTGCCATGGCTCGAATTCGTTCTTTGATTTCATTAGTGATGTGTGGAATTACTTGTACGGTTTCACCCAGGTATTCACCGCGACGTTCGCGAGCAATTACACGTGAATACACCTGACCCGTCGTCACATTTGCTGAGCCATGAAGATTGGTGTCGAGAAATCTTTCATAGTGGCCAATATCCAAATCTGTTTCAGCACCATCATCTGTCACAAAAACTTCACCATGCTGGAAAGGGTTCATGGTGCCTGGGTCGACGTTGAGGTACGGATCTAGTTTCTGCATCGTCACACGAATGCCGCGAGCTACCAATAATCTGCCGAGTGATGAGGCAGTGAGTCCTTTGCCAAGTGAGGAGGCAACTCCGCCAGTTACGAACAAATGCTTAGTTACATGAGGTTGGCCCATGGGAGACGAACCTATCATTGCTTTGGCTATCGCGATGACAAGGGCAGTGCGAGCAGTTCGGTGGCGTGTTCTCGAGCGCTAATAGAGCTCTCCATACCAGCCAGCATACGGGCTATCTCTTCGATACGTCCTTCCTTGCCCACCTTCACGACATTGCTTTCAGTGACGGTACCGTCAGAATTCTTAGTAACGACAAAGTGCGAATCGGCCCATGCTGCAACTTGCGGCAGATGTGTAACAACAATAACTTGTGCATGTTGTGAAAGTGCATGCAAACGTCTTCCAACTTCAATGGCAGCCTTGCCGCCAACACCTGCGTCGACTTCGTCGAAAACATACGTACCGACTGGATGACTCGATGCGAGTACGACTTCTAAAGCCAACATAACGCGTGACATTTCTCCGCCACTAGCACCTTTGGCAAGGGGCACTAATGGACCATCTTTGTGGGCTTGAATCAACATTGAAATCTCATCACAGCCAAAGAGCGTGAAATCAGATTCCTTGAGTGCTGAATAATCTGCACTCTCAACAACACAATGAAAAACTGTGTGAGGCATCGATAACTGTGCGATCTCTGCTGTGGTTTTCTTGCCTAGCGTGGTCGCATTCTCATTACGAACTTTGGTGAGTGATTGCGCGCTTACAACCAGTGCCTTTTTTACCGTAATCAATTCGGTTTCTAACTCTTTCAATCGCTCATCGCCGCCTTCAAGATCGGCTATAGCACTCTTTGAACTTTCGAAACGTTCAATTAACGATACTAGTTCTTCATCTACAGACGCAGACCCACCATATTTCTTAATGAGTTCATGAATTTGCGCCTTACGCGAATTGAGGTAATCAAGGCGAGAAGGATCGGCTTCCAGGTTTGCAATGTAAGAAGACAATGAGCTTTTGACGTCATCGATTAAGAAAAAGGCTTCGCTCACTCGTTGATACAGATCCTCGATAATAGGATCCTTCGTGCGCACCGAATCAAGAGACTTTCTCATAATTCCTAAGGTGGTGAGTGAACCAGACTCTTCTTCTTCCAAGACAGAGGACGCCGATTGGGCAGCTAGACGAAGCTCTTCAACACTGGATAAACGTGCGATCTCGCTTGTAATCTCAGCGGCCTCACCTCTTATTAATTGAAGTTTCTGCATCACTGAAGCGAATTCGCGTAAAACACCTAACTGAGCTTCCCGTGAATCGTTACTCTTTTTCATCGCTGATATGCGGTTTTTCAACTCGTGATAATTGGTGAGAACTTCTTGGTAATTGCTTAAGGATTTCCTCAATGGTGCCCCACCGAAGCGATCTAACAAATCACGTTGTTTTGCGGCCTTGGTCATATTCAAATTCGCAGCCTGAGCATGAACCTCTACAAGATTTTCACTAGCCGCAAGCAAAGCACTAGCTGGCACGGTAATGGAATTGCACATCGCTTTACTCTTGCCATCGCTATTTACCGAACGTGTCAAAATTAATTCGCCATCTTCTATCGACAAACCTGCTTCTTCAAAAGCTTCTGACAATTGCGATGGGACTGAAAAACGACCACTGGCTACTAGACGCTCACTCCCTTTGCGAACTAATGCACTGTCGCTTTTCCCACCGAGAATCAAATTTAACGCTGTAAGAATCATTGTTTTTCCCGCGCCAGTTTCACCGGTCAAAACCGTCAAACCTTTTGAAATTTCTAACGTTGAATGTTCAATTACGCCGATAGAGCGAATAGTAATTTCCTCTAGAAAAGTGCGATCACTCACCGCGCCATCCCTCTACGGGAAGTTTGAACTTAGCTACCAATCTATCGCTAAAAACGGTGTTCGCTAAATGTGCCAACTTCACCACATGATCATCTTTAGTTATGTGAACGCGATCTCCGGCGCGCAATTGAGATTTACGTAATGAATCAGCGGATAAAACAGCCGCAGGAGAATCAACAAGGACAACAATTTCAGATTGAGGAGAAATTACCAACGGACGAGAAAACAAAGCATGAGCCGAGATTGGCAGGACAACTAAGGCATCAACTTCTGGCCACACCACAGGACCTCCAGCGGAAAATGCGTATGCTGTTGAACCCGTAGGAGTTGAGCAAATTAAACCGTCGCATCCCCATCGTGATATCGGGCGGCCATCGATCTCAAGAAATAGTTCAACCATGGTTGACTGCTCGCGCTCAACGGTTACTTCATTCAGGGCCCACCCTTGGGAAACAACTGCTCCATCACGTTTGATTGCATACTGTAAAACCATTCGCGTATCAATGATGTATGCACGATCAGTAATGGCTGAAACTATCGTTGCTAGTGGTGGCTTTTCTACTTCGGCTAGAAATCCAACATGACCCAAGTTCACCCCCAGCAACGGAATTTGTTGCTCTCGGGTAGCTTCGGCTGCGCGCAACATTGTGCCGTCTCCACCAAGAACGATTGCTACTTCTAGCTGTGGAAGAGAATCAACATCACAATTAGTGACCTTGTCGATTGTGACATCCGAAATAGTGAATAGAGCAAAACCGGCTTGAGAAAAATCTTTAGCTAATGCAGTAGTTGCCTCGATTGCTTCTTGTCTCGATGGATTGCACACAAGTAGTAAATTGCGAACGCTCATTTATTGCGGTCCAATCGCTATAGCTTCATCCAGGGAGGCATGATCGATTTCAGGTGCACCGCGACGTAGCCACAAAAAGTATTCAACATTTCCTGCGGGTCCTGGAAGTGGACTCGCGGCAATCCCTAAAGTGCCAAGACCAACATCGTAGGCGGACTCAGCAACTTCAATAACTGCGGCTTTGCGCAGCGCGGGATCTCGCACAACGCCGCCTGCCCCAAGCTTTTCACGTCCAACTTCAAACTGAGGTTTAACCATGACAACAAAGTCTGCATCGGATTTGGAAACTGCGGCAAGTGCCGGCAACACTAAAGTGAGCGAGATGAAAGATAAATCAGCGACTACAAGATCGATTGGATCACCGATTACTTCACCAGTTAAATGTCGAATATTGGTTCGATCGTGAATAGTTACGCGTGAGTCCTGTCGTAGCTCCCACGCCAACTGCCCGTATCCGACATCAACTGCAACTACACGGTCTGCCCCGCGTCTGAGTAACACATCGGTAAATCCCCCGGTCGATGCGCCTGCATCGAGGCAGCGCTTGCCTTCAACAACTACCCCTGCAAAGGTATCGAGTGCTCCAGCTAATTTGTGACCACCTCTAGAAACAAAATCATCTCGCTTGCCATGCAACTTGATAGATGTTTGCGCATCAACCATGGTTGCTGGTTTGGATGCGGGAATTCCATTGACCAACACCGTACGTGCTTCGATCAGGTCAGATGCGTGATCGCGCGATCGCGCTAATTCACGTCGCACAAGTTCGGCATCTAAACGAATTTTCATTGCTAATACTTATAGACCGTCAATGGAGGAAAGGGCAGTTGATAGTTTCTGGTGAAGCTGCTCGTAACGATTGGCATGGTCATTGACTTGCATGGCATCGATCTCTACGAGTTCACTTCGAACTTCTTCTACCAAGTTTTCACTTTGAGTGGGTTCTGAGGCAGTAGACATTACTTACTCGCTTTCTTTGATGCAGTCTTTTTCGCTGAAACCTTCTTGACCGTTGTCTTCTTTACTGGAGCTTTTCTAACTGTAGCTTTAGGTGAAGCGCTCATCCGTAAACGCGCTACTTCTTCTTTTAACGCTTCGAATTCGCCCCGTTTAACGAAACCCATCTTTGAAACTGAACGTTCGACCTCATCTTCAATCTTTATCTTTAACGCTTCGCCACCTTCGCGCAACCATTGATTGACAGTGGAGGCGACCTCAGATGCGTTCTTTTCACCGTCGCTGACTTTATTGAGGTACGTGCGAAGCGTAGAAAATAGATCATTGGCCATACGCCAAGCCTATCTAAATTCGCGTTATCTCTAGCGCTTCAACCTGCCAACGGCTTGCAAGACCACCCGGGCTTTGCCAGAAGTGGCGGTGAACAGCGCCTGCAATCTCCACCCACTCGTCGGGCTTTAAACTCATAGCGCTCCGACGAGATTTTGAACTCCATGCCGCGATATCGAGTGTGTCCACGCCATCTTGTTTTTGGCGAGTGACTATGAGGCGAAACTCAACCACCTTATCCCCCGATGGAAGTTGCTTTTCTATGGCTTTTGCCGACACCCGGCCCCGTAGTAAAAGATCATTGAGAGAGAAATCCTCATCGACTTCATTGGCGTCACAATCCTTTTTAGCTTTGCTTTTTACTGTCATAGCCCTACTCGTTTCTATTGTGAATGGAAACAAGATAATTACCAGGGCAACCGACAGTTGCCGAATCTTTTAATCGCAGGGTGTGCGTAACCTACTTAGAGAGCGCGATCAGCCGCATCAGTAAACTCATCGGCATCGATACGTGCGCATTTTCCAAACCATTCTTTAGCTTCTTGCCTACGTCCTGCCGCATCTAGTGCATCGGCGTATGCATAGCGAAGTCGAAGCGCCCACTCCTCTTCCTCATTGTTTAATTCTTTGCACGTCAATGTGACAACAGCTGCTTCGAATTCTCCCAAATCGCGACGCGCACCTGATGCGACTATGCGCATTTCGATCTCTTCGGGTTTAGCTAACTTCTTAACCTCTGCAGAACCAGCCAAATTCAATGCTTTTAGAGGGTTGCCGAGACCACGTTCGCAATCTGCCATCACAGGCCACATTGAAACATCACCAGAGATTCGATGAGATGCACGTAATTCCTTTAATGCAATTTCATAATGACCAGCGCGATAAGCGGCATATCCGGCAGATTCACGGACAACAGCGAGGCGACCTGCGTGGTGCGCAGCTGCAACGCCGTGTTTGTGTGCGCGTTGTGGATCATCTTCTGCATACAAATTAACGCACGCTAAATGTCGTGCAACAACTTTCGCATTTTCGGCCGATAAAGATAAAAGTTCGGCGCGTAAAGATTTATCTAACTCTTCACCGGTAATTTCCTCGGGGATATCTGGTTCAAAAATTCGTGGACGCAACCGTGATTGATCGCGATCAACCGGTGCTGGACGTGCCCCGCGCGGATCTGAACCATCACGAGTTTGCCGTGGAGCTCCGGCACGATTAGATGAACCGCCACGAGCCGGCAAATCCTCACGCCGGCGTGCATTATTTGGACCCGACGGTTTAGAACCGGGACGTGAGGAAGATGTACGTGGATTAGAAGGACGATCAGAAGATGGACGTGAGTTTCTGCGTTCTTCCATTTCGATCTCCTCTCAGTTACTTGCACGAGTTCATTCACGTATATGAAATTTCTCTTCGGAATTACTATCCCGAGTTTACTCTGGACGGGAAATAAAAAAGGGGCGCTCGTTAAAGCGCCCCTTTTTATAAAAGAAGTCCGGCGACGTTCTACTCTCCCACAAGGTCACCCTTGCAGTACCATCGACGCTGAGAGGCTTAACTTCCGGGTTCGGAATGGGACCGGGTGTTTCCCTC
>WLIQ01000040.1 GCA_009726135.1 Actinomycetota bacterium
AACAATTACATCCTTGGCATATTTTTGATACGCAGGTGTTGCGCACTCTGCCAACGCAACAGCCTTACCAGCTACTGCAGACATAATCGGACCTCCCTGCATTCCTGGGAAAATTGATTTATCAATTGCTGCAGCATGTTCGGCCTTAGCCAAAATCATTCCACCGCGTGGTCCACGCAATACTTTATGGGTTGTGAAAGAAACTACATCTGCATAAGGAACTGGGGATGCAATAGCTTTACCAGCAACTAGCCCGATGAAGTGAGCAGCATCTACCCACATGATTGCCCCTACTTCATCGCAGATTGCACGAACCTTTTCAAAATCAATAAGTGATGGGTATGCAGTTGCACCAGAGCAAATCATCTTTGGTTTTGATGCAATTGCCTTATCGCGAAGCTCGTCATAATCAATTAATTCATTATCGCTACGTACGCCATATGACTCAATGTTAAACCACTTGCCTGAAAAGTTAACTGGTGATCCATGCGTTAAGTGCCCGCCATGTGCCAAGGACATTGCCATCACGGTGTCGCCTGGTTTAGTAAATGCCTGATACACCGCGATATTGGCACTTGCACCTGAGTGCGGTTGAACGTTTGCATGGTCTGCACCGAAAAGAGATTTAGCGCGCTCAATTGCAAGGTTTTCAGCTTTATCTACTTCTTCACATCCACCGTAGTAACGCTTTCCTGGATACCCTTCAGCATATTTATTCGAAAGCGTTGAACCTATAGCTGCCAGTACTGCACGTGATGTGAAGTTCTCTGAAGCAATGAGCTGCAAGTTAGTTTGTTGACGCGCCATTTCAGAGAGCAGAACAGCGGCAATCTCTGGATCTTGATTGCTTAAAGCGTCGAAATCTGGACCATAGTAAGTAGACATAATCCAACCTTATCGTGAGAGCCTAAATAAGGCGCGCACTCGGAGCTATCGCCTTGATTTCCTCAAAGGAAATAGCCCCAACACGTAAAACACGAACGCCTTCTGCATCGGCCTCAACAACTGTTGTTGCTGATCCTTGGCGCAATTTTCCGCCGTTGAACTGAAAAGCTAAATCTGAATGTAGTGTAAAAATATCACTGAGTTCTTTTGGTGCTGGTCTTCCTATGCGTGCACCGCTTGTGACAGCCAACGGCCCACTATCTGCCAATAAAGCTTTAGCAAATTTACTTTTTGGAGTTCGGATACTGATGCGATCTAATTGATTGGCATCACCCAAATCCCAACTCAACCCCAATTGTGGGCGCAGGTTAAGAGAAAGAAGGCCAGGCCAAAACTTCTTCATGAGCGCGGAAATCTCTGGAGTAATTTCACGAACAACACCTTGCGCTGTTTTTGAACTACCAACTAGAACCTGCGCTGCTGTAAATAAAGGTGAACCATGCAAAACGTTCATGGCGCGAACTGAGTCTTGCTTGAAAGCATCGCATGCAAATGCATAACTGTGTTCGAGCGGAATTGCGATTACATAACCATCGGAAATTGCCTTCAAAGCTTTATTGACGTGCCGGCTGAGTTCGCCTTTTTTAAGATCTACCTCTTTACCCATGATTACCTCCTCACCGCACTTGTCCAACGAGGACGGCCAACAAGGTCATCATGGACTGCAATATCTTCGAAATCTACGGCCAACTCCCCCGCAATTGCAATTGCCTGCCCTTCAGTATGTTCAATTACTAACACTCCCGATGGTTTTAACAATCTGGCAGAAGCTTGTATGAAAATACGTGGCAGCTCCATTCCAGTGGGGCCACCAAAGAGTGCAATATGTGGCTCAAATCCTGCAACATCTCGCGGTAATTGCGCATCATCTGGAATATATGGTGGGTTAGCAATTACTACATCGCATTTAACTCCTGGCAAAACATCTGCAACATCGCCTTCAACTACTCGAACGCTTTGCGCAATAACTGAGACGTTTTTCTTAAGCCAGATCAACGCCTCAGGCGATTTTTCAACGGCAATAACACGTGCAGTTGGTGCTTCGGTTGCTATAGCCAGTGAGAGAGCACCTGAGCCTGCACCTAAATCAATAACACTCACTGGTGCTGGCAAGTTAGCAATATGTTGCAGAACCGCTTCAACCAATAACTCTGATTCAGGACGCGGGACCAAAACACCTGGGCCAACTTCAATCTCTAGATAGCGAAAAGGTGCAAGGCCAGTTAAGTATTGCAATGGCTCATGATTGAGGCGGCGATCAAGTAAGTTAAAAAATTGCTCTTCAATAACATCTACATCGCTGATAGTTGCAAGCGTGGATTCAACTAATACAGAGTTATGAAGATCCATGCGGGATAAGCCGAGAACATATGCCAATAAATGTTCAGCATCTACTTCATTAATTCCAGATTCTGCTAACTGTGCCTTAGCAACACGAAGCAGACTCTTAATCTCCATTAGCTTAGTTTGTGCTCGCCAAACGTGCAGCTTTATCAGCATCTAGGAGCGCCTGAATCATGTCATCTAGTTCGCCATTCATTACTGAATCTAAGTTATTTGCCTTGTAATTAACGCGGTGATCACTAATTCGATTTTCTGGATAGTTATATGTGCGGATGCGTTCTGAGCGATCTACGGTGCGAACCTGGCTTTTACGTTCGGCCGAAGCTAGCGCCTCCGCTTTTTCTTGAGCATCTGCCAAAAGGCGTGCACGCAAAATACGCAATGCTGATTCTTTATTTTGCAGTTGGCTCTTTTCGTTCTGGCAAGAAACAACAATTCCCGTTGGAACGTGGGTTAATCGCACAGCAGAGTCAGTTGTATTAACAGATTGGCCGCCAGGTCCTGATGAGCGGTAAACATCCACGCGCACATCATTCATATTTAACTCAACATCTACTTCTTCTGCTTCTGGCAGAATCAAAACTCCAGCTGCAGATGTGTGAATTCGCCCGGCACTTTCAGTCTCTGGTACGCGCTGTACTCGGTGTACGCCGCCTTCAAATTTCAAACGCGCATAAGGGGATTCTCCCGGTGCTGCAGTTCCCTTTGATTTAACCGCTACCGAAATATCTTTATACCCGCCCATCTCACTTTCAGTGGCATCGATAATTTCAACTTTCCAATTATGTTTTTCTGCATAGCGCATATACATACGCAGTAAATCACCAGCAAAGATCGCAGATTCATCTCCACCAGCACCAGCTTTAACTTCCAAAATGACATCGCGATCATCATTGGGATCTCGTGGCAACAATAATTCTTCAAGTTTTTCAGCAGTCTCTGCGCACGTTGCTTCTAACGCTGGAATTTCTGATGCAAAGTCGGCATCAACTGCTGCTAACTCTTTAGCTGCCATCAAGTCATCTTCGGCAGATTTCCAGGCTTTAAAGCCAGCAACAACTGGACCTAGCTGGGCATAACGTCGACCAAGTTTGCGGGCATTGTTTTGATCTTCGTGAATAGAAGGATCAGCCATCTTTGCTTCAAGTTCGGCATATTCGCGAACCATTTCGTGGGCAGATGCAAAACGATCATTACTCATTGGCTTCTCCTTTCCCTTATCCAGCTATTGACTAAATTTGTGATGGAAATAAAAAAACCGCGACCGCAACCCGTCAAGGGATGCGATGCGGTTTTTTTAGAAAGCTACTTAGTTTCTGCTTTTTTTCCAAAGCGCTCTTCGAACTTAGCCACGCGACCACCAGTATCAAGGATGCGCTGCTTGCCGGTGTAGAAGGGGTGGCATACAGAACAGACTTCAACATAGATTGAACCGCTTGCAACTGTTGAGCGGGTAACAAACTTCTCACCGCAACCACACGTTACTTGGGTCTCTTTGTACTCTGGGTGAATCTCTGGCTTCATGGTTTTTCCTTTTTTAATGTTTGGGTCCCGGCCTGCGGGTGAACCAAACGATCGGTTAACAGGGCTAAATCGTAGGCGATTGCCCGTGATTTACGAAATTTACGCTTACTTGCTGTCGTCTGGGCCAGATGTTGTCTTCTGGATCTGCATCAAGAACTCAACGTTGGACTTAGTGCCCTTCATCTTCTCGAGCAGAAGTTCAAGTGCTGCTTGTGGCTCAAGTGCGTGCAATACACGACGTAGCTTCCAAACAATATTGAGTTCTTCTGAGCCCATAAGGATTTCTTCCTTACGAGTACCAGATGCAACAACGTTGACCGCTGGGAAGATGCGCTTATCAGCCATCTTGCGATCAAGGATGAGCTCCATGTTTCCGGTTCCCTTGAACTCTTCAAAGATAACTTCATCCATACGAGAACCTGTATCAACAAGTGCTGTTGCAAGAATCGTTAGTGATCCACCATCTTCAATATTACGAGCAGCACCAAAGAACTTCTTTGGTGGATATAGAGCCGCTGAATCAACACCACCAGAAAGAATTCGACCTGAAGCTGGAGCTGCAATGTTGTATGCGCGGCCCAAACGTGTGATTGAGTCAAGAAGTACAACCACATCGTGACCGAGTTCAACTAGACGCTTTGCGCGCTCGATAGCAAGTTCGGCAATTGTTGTGTGGTCATCTGCTGGGCGATCGAAAGTAGAAGCAATAACTTCACCCTTAACACTGCGCTGCATATCTGTAACTTCTTCTGGGCGCTCATCAACTAGAACAACCATTAAGTGACACTCAGGATTATTTGTTGTGATTGCGTTAGCAATTGATTGGAGCACCATTGTTTTACCAGCCTTAGGTGGAGAAACAATAAGTCCGCGCTGGCCCTTGCCAATTGGTGCAATTAAATCGATAACTCGAGTTGTGAGAATGTTTGGCTCTGTTTCAAGGCGTAAGCGCTCTTGAGGATAAAGTGGAGTTAACTTACCGAATTCAACACGGTTACGTGCTTCTTCAGGCGTCATTCCATTAACGGTTTCAAGAGTAATGAGTGCGTTGAACTTCTGCTTAGTTTCACCTTCACGTGGTTGGCGAACCTGACCAGTTACAACATCGCCCTTTCGAAGTCCGTTTTTGCGAACTTGCTGCAATGAAACATAAACATCGTTTGGTCCAGGTAAGTAACCAGCGGTACGAATAAATGCGTAACTTTCGAGAATATCGAGTAAGCCACCAACTGGAACTAGAACATCGTCTTCACCAATAACTGGTTCGCGCTCTTCGCGAGGTGCGCGGTCGCGGTTGCGATCGCGGTTGCGATCGCGCCCACGGTTACTGCGATCATTGCGATCAAAGCGATCGTTGCGGTTACCACGATCAGTATTGCTTTGAGGACCAGATGGTGCGTCATCACCATCATCATCTACATCATCGTTGTTTGAAGAGTTATTGGAGCCCTTAGCTTCTTTCTTGCTCTTATTGCGTGCTTCACGGCGCGCTTCGCGTTCAGCTTTAGCAGCTTCGCGGTTTTTTGCCTGTAAATCAGCGATTGCCTCAACGAGGGCGTCCTTTTTCATCTTTGCTGCGCCATCGACACCTAGTTGCGTTGCAACTGTTTTTAATTTAGGCAGGGTCATTGCAGAAAGCTCAGGACTGTTCGAACGTACAGGTTCAATTTCTGTTGTCATGTGTTTCTTTTCTATATAGGTCAACTTCGTTATTTGATAGCGACGTTGAACCGTGGATGTTTTTTAAGATTTACCTGATGTGTTGCTGGCCGCTAGATAAGGACCGTTCAGATGAAGAAAAGGGTAGCACCGAATGGAGCAGATAGGCAAAATCAAACGAGATTTATGCGGAGATAACGCTGGCCCCTAAGCGGGAAATTCCAAGTTCAGTGGCTATGAATTTATCTCCAGCAGCTCTGCGCAGTTCTTCAGCTTCCGCGGGGCCGCCAGTGTGTAATACCAAAACTGTTGGGCCGGCACCCGAAATAAATGCAGCAACACCCGCATCGCGTAGTTTTGTCAGCAGTGCAAATGATTGAGGCATTGCTTCTTTGCGATATGACTGATGTAAGAAATCTGCAGTGGCGGTGTGAAGAAGATCTGGGCGATGTTGCAATGCATGGACTAATAGCGCGGCATTTGAAGTATTTCTAACAGCATCAGCGTGTGGCAGAGTTTCTGGCAACATCTTACGTGCCTTTGATGTTGCAACAGCTGTAGATGGAATAAAAGCAAGGCCACCAATTCGTGGATCAACGTCGATATTTACAGATTGTGCAACCATGTGGCCACGTTGTAAATCTTGCCAAGCGATATTTGCACTTCCAAAGATTGCAGCGGCGACATTGTCTGGATGGCCCTCCATTTCATTTGCCAAAACCAACATATCCTCAAGTGACATGCGTTCATTGCCACCTAGAACTAATGCACGGGCAAGAAATAAGCCACCAACAATTGCGCTGGCAGATGATCCAAGGCCGCGACCGTGTGGAATGACATTTAACTGACGAAGCGCAATTCCACGAGGTTTTCCACCCAAAAATTCAAAGCCTTTATACATCGCTTTAATAACTAAGTTCTTTTCATTTCGCGCGACATCATCGGCGCCTTCACCTGCGACATCGACATCTACACCAGGATCATCTTGAACTTGCGCGATGTATCGATCAAACATTGTTAGCGCTAAACCAAGGCAATCAAAGCCAGGACCTAAATTGGCACTTGTTGCAGGAACTTGCACCTGCATTGGTTGTGCTTTAAATGTTAGCTTCATGATTAATTCTTAACTCAAACCCAACGCTTTAGCTGCAGCTTTAACATTTACTGGCACGACGACAGGCTTCTTTGCTGACTCAAGTGCATAAGGAATATCTTTTAATCCGTGACCAGTCACTGTAATAACAATGGTCTTATCTTTTGGAAGTTTTCCAGCCTTTTTATATTTAATGAGTCCAGCTAAACCAGCAGCCGATGAAGGTTCGACGAAGATTCCCTCTTTAGATGCAATTAAGCGGTAGGCGGCCAAAATTTCGCGATCAGTTACAGAATCAATCACGCCACCCGACATGTCTCGCGCTTCAACGGCCTGTTGCCATGACGCTGGATTTCCAATGCGAATAGCCGTTGCAATAGTGTCAGGATTTTTAACAATCTTGCCTTTAACAATCGGTGCAGCACCTGCAGCTTGAAAACCATACATCTGTGGCAAGCTCGCTGACATGCCATCTTTGTTGTACTCCTTATAGCCCTTCCAATATGCAGTGATGTTTCCTGCATTGCCCACTGGCAGGGCATGAATATCTGGGGCGTTGCCCAACATATCTACAACTTCAAAACTTGCAGTCTTTTGTCCTTCAATGCGATATGGATTAACTGAGTTAACTAGCGCTACTGGATAATTTTCTGAAAGCTCACGGGCAAGAGTTAAGCAATCATCAAAGTTGCCATTAACCTGCAAAATAGTTGAGTCATGGATGACTGCCTGAGCTAACTTGCCCATTGCAATCTTTCCCTTAGGAATTAAAACCGCGGGTGTCATACCAGCTTTAACAGCATATGCCGCAGCTGAGGCAGATGTATTACCGGTTGATGCACAGATAACAGCTTTTGCGCCATCTTCTGCCGCTTTTGAAATCGCCATTGTCATTCCACGATCTTTAAATGAACCAGTCGGATTTAAACCTTCGTATTTAATCCAAACATTGTTACCAAGTAATTCTGATAAATAACATGCATAAATAAGTGGAGTACCACCTTCACGCAAAGAAACAATTGGAGTATTTGCATTAACAGGTAAACGGTGACGATATTCCTCAATAACTCCACGCCACTGATGTGCTCCACTTTTCTTGTTTCCAAAAATTCCCATTTAGGCAACGACCCCTTCAACGCGAATCACTGATTCGACTTTGCTGACAATATCCATGTCGGTTAACTTCTTAATACAACCCTTAAGAGATGCTTCAGTTGCCGCATGTGTGACCACAATGAGTTCTGCATCATTTCCAAGTCCTGCTTGGCGCACGGTCTGGATAGAGATATTTTCACTGGCAAATACTTGGGCAATTGATGCTAAAACACCTGATTTATCCGCAACATGCAGGCGTACAAAGAACTGTGACTTCACATCACCAACAGGTGCAATATCAAGATCTGCATAATCAGATTCGCCGTAGCCAACAGTTGAATATGCACGGTGTCGAGTAACTGCAACTAAGTCACCCAAAATCGCAGAAGCCGTTGGTGCACCGCCTGCGCCTCTGCCATAGAACATGAGCTGTCCTGCAGACTCGGATTCAACATAGACGGCGTTGAAAGCATTGCGCACAGAAGCCAATGGGTGCGAACTAGGAATCATCACTGGGTGCACGCGTACGGAAATTTCATCTTTCACAGTGAGCTCGGCTATTGCTAGCAGCTTGATGACCGAACCCATCGCTTTAGCTGCGTTTACATCATCGAGTGAAATCGCAGTTATTCCTTCACAGTAAACCTCATCGATAGTCACTGTGCTGTGAAAAGCAAGGCTGGCAAGTAGCGCCGCTTTTGCTGCAGCGTCATGGCCTTCTACATCTGCAGTTGGATCTGCTTCGGCGTAACCAAGTGCTTGTGCCTCTTTTAAAACATCATTAAAATCGCGGCCTTCTTCATGCATCTTGGTCAAGATGTAATTCGTTGTGCCGTTAACAATTCCCATGACGCGAGTGATTTGATCACCAGCTAGTGATTCACGCATCGAGCGAATAATTGGAATAGCACCTGCAACTGCAGCTTCGTAATACAAATCTACTTTTGCTGCATCAGCTGCGTTAAAGAGTTCATGACCGTGAGTTGCAAGAAGGGCTTTATTGGCGGTGATAACAGATTTCTTATTTTTAATTGCTTCAAGAATCAATGTGCGCGCTGGTTCAATTCCTCCCATAACTTCAATAACAATATTGATCTCTGGGTCGCTAACAATTGAATGCAAATCAGTCGTGATCATTGAAGGATTAATGCCATCACGGGCAGCATTGCTGCGAGCACCAATCTTTTTTAGAACTAAAAGTGCACCGGAGCGCTCAGAGAGCTCTTGCTCATCAGATTGCAATAGGCGTGCCACTTGAGAACCGACTACACCGCAGCCGAGCATGCCAATAGATATTGTCTTTAGCTCTGCGCTCATGCGGGCTATTCTTTCACAGATGCCTGTAACGGCGTTAAATATCTAGCCCTAACAGATCAGCTTCAGTCTCACGGCGCAGAATTACGCGGGCTTTTCCATCTTTTACTGCAATTACTGGTGGGCGTGGCACATGATTGTAATTAGTTGCCATGCTTCGTCCATAAGCACCTGTCGCGGGGGTAGCCAATAAATCTCCGGGGACAATGTCATTTTCTAAATCTATTTCTCGAATAACGATATCGCCGGTTTCGCAGTGCTTTCCAACAATTCGTGAAGAAATCTTTTGCGCCGTACTTGTGCGGTTAGCTAGAACTGCGGTGTATTCGGCATCGTATAAAGCAGGGCGCAGATTGTCGCTCATGCCTCCATCAACGGATACATAACGTCGGGTAGATGCATTTTCCAAAGTAACATCTTTGATTGTTCCAACTTCATACAGTGTAAACATTGTTGGGCCAACGATTGCTCTGCCTGGTTCAATTGAAATACGCGGGATAGCAAGCATGTGAGCCGCGCATTGGGCATTAACAACTTCGGCCAATGCCTTCATTGTCGATGCGGGATCCAAATTAACTTCACCCGGCAAATAAGCAATGCCATATCCCCCACCTAAATCAAGTTCAGGCAGTTCTACTGAAAATTCATCACGATATTTAGCCAGAAGTGCAACAAGGCGCTCGGCACTGATTTCAAATGACTCTGTTTCTAATATTTGAGAACCGATATGGGCATGAAAACCGCGTAGCTCCAAGGATGAGTGCCTACGCACTTCTTCAATCGCTTTCCACGCAGCCCCACTTGCAATTGAAAAACCAAATTTCACATCTTCGTGCGCTGTGGCAATTGATTCATGAGTGTGGGCTTCAATTCCTGGAGTCAGGCGAAGCAATATTTCCTGTACAACACCATGCTTTGTTGCAGCTGATGCAACACGTTCAATTTCAAAGAGTGAATCAATAACGATCGTGCCAACACCAGCTGCAACGGCCTTTTCAATCTCTGCAACTGATTTATTGTTTCCGTGCACCTCAATCTTGGCAGGATCTATTCCGCCTTTAAGAGCAACGGCTAACTCGCCACCTGTGCACACATCGATTCCGATACCGATGTCTTTAATCCAGCGCGCAACTTCAACACATATAAAAGCCTTGGCGGCGTAGTAAACAGTTCCAGCGTTGTTCCCGAAAGCATTACCTAAAGCGGTATTCCAGGCTGCTGTGCGCATCCGAAAATCTGCTTCATCCATGATGAATGCGGGTGTTCCAAATTCTTTAGCTAACTGAGAAGCAGGGATTGAAGAGATAGAAAGTTCGGCTCCAGTTTTTACATTAGAGGACCACATACCTACATCCTCTCCGGTGCACTAACGCCCAATAAATCCAAACCATTTTTAATTACTTGTTTGGTGGAAGCACAGAGTAATAGACGGGCGGTGTGCAATGCAGTTGGATTTTCTTCGCCCATCGGAAGGACGCGACAGTCGGCATAGAAGCCGTGATAAGTACCAGCTAACTCTTCGAGGTATCTTGCAACGCGGTGAGGTTGGCGAAGTTGGGCTGCGGTTTGTACAACTCGAGGGAATTCGGCCAATGCGCCAAGTAGTTCATTTTCACGGTCATGAATGAGCTGTGATGAATCAAATGCTTTGAGGTCTACTGGAATATTTAATTCAGCAGCGTTGCGTAAAACGGCAGCAATACGGGCATGGGCATATTGCACGTAGTAAACCGGGTTCTCATTGGTGTTACGTTTCAAAATATCTATATCCATAACCATGGGTGTATCAACTGGATAGCGAATCAAAGTGTAACGGGCAGCATCAACGCCTACTTTTTCAACTAATTCTTCTAAAGTAATAATGGTTCCAGCGCGCTTAGAAAGTTTTACTTCCTCACCGCCTTCCATAATCTTGACCAATTGTCCGATCAATACGTCAATGTTGTATTCAGGGTCATCGCCGGCGCAAGCGGCAATAGCTTTAAGGCGACCCACATATCCATGATGATCAGCGCCAAGCATGTAGATACATACATCAAAGCCCCGCTCGCGTTTATTAATGTAATAAGCGGTATCAGATGAGAAATATGTAAGTGAACCATCAGACTTTGTTAATACGCGATCTTTGTCATCACCAAAGTCAGTTGTGCGAAGCCAAATAGCACCTTCTTCTTCGAAAACATGGCCTTGATTGCGCAGTTTTTCTACTCCGTGTTCGACGGCACCTTGATCATGCAAAGTGCGCTCTGAAAACCAAACATCAAAATGAGTACCGAATGCATCGAGTACACGTTGCTGATCTTTTAATTGGACGGCATATGCCGCTTCACGAAAAGCTGGATGACGCTGACCTTCTGGCAAGGAAGTTATTGATGCATTACTTGCTACAACTTCTTTAGCTAAATCTGCGATGTACGTGCCTTGATAACCATCTTCTGGAATTGGATTTCCTAATGCAGCCGCTTCAACAGATGCGCCAAATAAATCCATCTGGTTACCACGATCATTTATGTAAAACTCTCGGGTTACTTCGGCCCCTGCTGCACTTAATACTCGACCTAGTGAGTCACCAACAGCCGCCCATCGAGTGTGACCTAAATGAAGAGGTCCGGTTGGATTGGCACTAATGAATTCAAGGTTAATCCGAACACCGGCGAGCGCATTTCCTTTTCCATAATCCTTTGTTGCATTAAGAATTGTCGTAACAAGTTCGGCTTGGTTTGCACGGTTAAGAGTGATGTTAATAAATCCTGGGCCGGCAATATCAAGTTTTGAAATTCCATCGGTCCCAGCTAATTGGTCACAAATAATCTGCGCAATATCTCGAGGGCTCTTGCCGGCAGGCTTTGCCAATTGCAGGGCAATCGAAGTTGCATAATCACCATGGTCGCGCTCTTTAGGTCGCTCCAGTTTGATGGTGGCTGGAATTTGTCCAGATAGTGAGCCAGCAATGAGGGCTCGCTCTATGGCAGCTTTAATTGCTGACTCGAGAATTTCAACCTGGGTGGACACCGCCCAAGGCTATCGTGAGCGTGAGGCGCCGTTATCAAATCGTTAGATGCAGGGGTGATATTTACTCAATTTTTTAGTGACCTTTTCCGGCTTTCCTACTACCGTTTGCACCACTATCGCTCCTTTCTCATCCGGGTAGAAAAAGATTCACCCAGGGGTGCGATCCTTTCGAAAGGTAAATACATATGGCAAAGCGCCGTTTAGTTATTGCTGCTGCAATTGCATCAGCAGCAGCTCTTTTGATCTCAGGTTGCTCAAGCAGCAATGAGGCATCAAATCAGCGTGCATGCATGATCCTTCCTGACTCAGAGTCATCAACACGTTGGGAAAACGGAGATCGTCCAGCAATGGATTCAGCACTTACAGGTGCAGGATTTGAAACAGATATTCAGAACGCACAAGGTGATACAGCTAAGTACGCAACGATCGCAGATCAGATGCTTACAAAGGGTTGCGGTGTCATGATCCTTGT
>WLIQ01000041.1 GCA_009726135.1 Actinomycetota bacterium
ACGCACTCAATGGTTTATGCATTCAACGACCGTAAGGACAAGAAAGGCGATTTCCGTCGTCTATGGATTCAGCGTATTAACGCAGGATGCCGCGAACATGGTCTTACGTATAACCGTTTCATCCAAGGCCTTAAGGCTGCTGGAGTTGAAGTAGATCGTCGTGTTCTTTCAGAGCTTGCAACAAATGATCCAGCAACATTTAAGACACTTGTTGATGTAGCTCGCAAGAGCCTTGTATCCGCATAATAGATTCCAATGATAGAGAGCCTTAACTCGCCACATATTGCGCGGGTTAAGGCTCTTATTGGTTCTCGGGGTACAAAAGAGCGAAAAAATTCAGGTCACTTTGTTGCAGAAGGAATGCAATGCGTGCGAGAAGCAATAGTTTGTAGTACTGGTCCTATCATTGAGACGCTGTATGTAACACCAACTGGGCGACAAAAAGTAGAACAGATTTCTGATTTAACCTCGTTCACCGTCATCGAAGTAAGTGATGAGGTCATGAAGGCCATGTCAGAAACAATCACACCGCAAGGAATTCTGGCTGTGTGTTCTATACCTACAAATTCCTTAGATTCAGTGACCTTAAATGGCACACGTAAATTTATATATCTTTCTGAAATTCAAGATCCTGGCAATGCTGGGACGATCATCCGCTCAGCAGATGCCTTCGGAATAGATGCCGTTATCACATCGCCAGGAAGTGTTGATATTTACTCACCCAAAGTTGTGCGCAGCACTGCTGGTTCGCTCTGGCACACACCAGTGTTTGAAAACATTGAATTAGCTACAGTTCTAGCCCTCGGTGTTCAAGCTTTTACTTTAGCTGCAGAAGGATTGAAACCATTGAAAGATCTAAAGATCACTCACGATTGTGTGGCGATTTTTGGCAATGAGGCCAGAGGCTTAGCAACGGCTCAAGCCACATCCTCTATTGAACAAGTCAAAATATCGATGCCTGGTAACGCCGAAAGCCTGAATCTTTCAGCGGCGGCAACCATTGTTATGTATCACCTAGCAAATATCCCATCTTCCTAAACTCTCACAGGATAGAGTTCGCTCTATGCGCCAAGAAGATGTCTCACAATGGGTTAAAGATGCCCAAGTAGCTTTTAGCACCGCTACTGATTTGGATTCATTGAAAATCGCACGCTTAGCCCATGCTGGAGATAAAGCACCGATGTCACTTGCATCAAGAACTCTTGGCTCTCTATCACCGGACGAAAAAGCTAGCTTTGGCAAAATCATTGGCGATGGCAAAGCTGCAATTGCTGTGGCGTTAGCACAAGCCACGCAAAAGCTAGAGGCAGAGCGCGATAAGAAAGTTTTATTGGAAGAAGTTGTAGATATTACTTTGCCGGTTAACCGCAGACATCGCGGGGGATTGCATCCCATTTCAATTATCAAAAATGAAGTCTCTGATTTCTTCATCGAACAAGGTTACGCAGTGGCAGAAGGTCCAGAACTCGAATCTGGTTGGTTAAATTTTGATGCGCTCAATATCCCTGCAGATCATCCAGCTCGCACAATGCAAGATACATTTTTTGTTGAGCCAGTTGAATCTGGAATGGTGCTACGAACGCACACTTCACCAGTTCAGATCCGTATCATGTTGACTCAAACACCACCTATTTACGTCATCTGTCCTGGGCGAACATTTAGAGCAGACGAACTCGATGCCACGCACAGTCCCGTATTTCATCAAGTAGAGGGGTTAGTGATTGATAAAGGCATCACTATGGCTCACCTGAAAGGAACGCTAGATAACTTTGCCCGACATATGTTTGGTCCAGACGTAACTACTCGACTGCGACCTTCCTTTTTTCCATTCACCGAGCCAAGTGCTGAGGTGGATATTTTCTTTAATAATCGCTGGATTGAATGGGGCGGTTGTGGAATGGTGAATCCAAAGGTGTTGCAGACATGTGGCATAGATACCGATGTTTATAGCGGCTTTGCTTTTGGAATGGGATTAGAACGAACTTTGATGGTTCGTCATGGAATTACCGATATGCACGATATCGTCGAAGGCGATTTACGTTTTACTCGTCAATTTGGAGTAGGACTCTAATGCGCGCACCATTATCGTGGATTAAAGAGTTTGTAGATATTCCTATCTCGGTAACTGCCGATCAAATATCTGAGGGCTTGATTCGCGTTGGTTTTGAAGTAGAAGAAATCATCTACCAAGGCTCTGATTTAACCGGCCCACTTAAGTTTGCAAAGGTTCTCTCCATCGAAGAGTTGACCGAGCACAAGAAGCCAATTCGTTACGTGGGCCTTGATTGTGGTGAAAAAGAAACACGCTATGTAATTTGCGGTGCTACTAATTTCGCAGTGGGAGACATGATTGTGGCAGCTCTTCCAGGTGCGATTCTTCCTGGTAATTTCGCAATCGGTGCCCGTGAAACGTATGGCAAAACTTCTAATGGAATGATTTGTTCCGCGCGCGAACTTGGCATTAGTGATGAACACGCGGGCATCATGGTTTTCTCAGATTCCGATGCGAAAATAGGCGCAGACGCTATCGAAGGCTTACAGATCAATGATGTGATATTTGATGTCGCTGTTAATCCAGATCGCGGTTATGCACTGAGCATTCGAGGCATAGCGCGCGAGGTCGCAGGTTCACTTGGTCTCACGTACACAGATCCAGTTGATGCGCTGCGATCTTTAAAATTTGAAGAAACCGGTAAAGGTGTAACTGCAAAGATTGAAGATAAGTCAGCGGCTTCCGTTTTTTATCTGCGCACAATGTCTCAATTTGACCCTAAAGCAACAACCCCATTATGGATGCGCAGACGCATTGAAAAGATGGGCATGCGCTCTATTTCATTAGTAGTTGATGTTACAAACTATGTGATGTTAGAACTTGGCCAACCATTGCACGCATTTGATAAATCCAAAATCAAGGGTGGACTAACTATTAAGCGCGCCAGTAAGTCACAGAAATTTGTAACCCTTGATGGACAAGAGCGAACATTAGATCCAGATGATTTGATGGTCTGTGATGATCATCAACCGTTAGCACTTGCTGGAACTATGGGTGGTCTTTCGTCAGAGATCACACAAACAACCACAGATATTGCGCTAGAAGCAGTCCGTTTTGATCCAGTATTCATTGCTAAGAATTCACGTCGACACAAGATTTCATCTGAAGCTTCGCGGCGCTTAGAGCGCAGCGTTGATCCATCATTAGCTGAATTCGCATCCGCACGATTTGTTCAACTTCTAACTGAGCATAGTTCTGCTGTTCATGTTGCAACTGTTGTCGCAGGAGAGCCGCTTTACCCACCACTTGTGAAGATCGACCCAACCTATATTTCTAGAATCCTGGGCTTTGAAGTATCACATGCAGATATGGCTCGTGTCCTACGCGTTGTTGGTTGCGATGTAGACGAGAAGACCTGGATCGTTGATCCACCATCATGGCGGCCAGATTTAGTGGGTGTTGCAGATTTCGCTGAAGAAGTCGCACGAATGATTGGTTACGACAAGATTCCATCAATATTGCCGCCTCGTCCATTGCACGCATCGTTAACACCAACACAAAAGCGTCGCAGAGCAGTAGCCACGATGCTAGCAAGTCGCGGATTAGCCGAGGTTCAGAGTTTTCCATTTACCAACCAAGAAACTATTGATGCCATGGGCTTTGTTGGGGAGCGCGCTGCAACGTATGCAATTGCAAATCCAATGTCAGAAGAGTTTCCATTAATGCGAGTCCATTTAGTACCAGGATTAATTGAGGTTGCTGCGCGCAATATCAGCCGGGGCGCTAAGGACTTTGCAATCTTTGAAATGGGATCAATTTTCCGTAGTTCGCAGAAATTGGTAAGGGCGATATCTCCAGATTTGAGTAAACGCCCAAACCAGAAGATAATCGATGAAATTTTTGCATCAGTACCACCTCAGGCTTATCACGTTGCTGGTTTATTGGTAGGTAAAGTGGAGAACGAAAATTGGCAAGGCAAAGCCCGTGCCTATACATGGCATGACGCAATTGAATATGCCCAAGACATTCTTGCTCTTTGCAATCTTGAGTGGAACGTCAAGCGTTCTGACTTTGCACCGTGGCATCCTGGACGTTGCGCCGAATTAATTGTGGATGGCAAAGCCGTGGCACATGCTGGTGAACTTCATCCGAGAATCATCGCTAAATATGGTTTACCTGAACGCAGTGTTGCCTTTGCAGTTGGGTTAAGTGTTTTGCCCGATTCAGCTTTAGTACGCCCAAATCGAGTGGGAACTATGCCGGCGGCTCTGCAAGATGTTGCACTGATCGTTGATGAGAAAGTTTCTGCATCCCAGGTTCAAGAAGCTTTAACAGAAGGCGCTGGAGATTTGCTCGAATCTATTTCTCTGTTTGATCGTTATGACAAAATCGGTGATGGAAAAATCTCCCTTGCTTTCACCCTTGTGTTTAGAGCACCTGATCGCACTCTGACTGGCGAAGAGGTGTCAGCTATGCGCGAAGCGGCTACGGCAGTGGCGGCTAAGAAGTGCGGAGCAGTAGTCCGTACCGCATAAATATGCAGGTGTTTGCATAAATATCGGTTTAGATATACCCTTGATTCATGAAAACGGCGGTCATCGGTGCAAGTGGTTATGCCGGAGGAGAGCTCCTTCGTTTGCTAGCAGTCCACCCCCATTTTCAAGTCACTGCAATTAGTGCACATTCGAATGCGGGCGAACTAGTTACCTCCGTGCACCCACATTTGACAACCCATAATGGCGAGAAGTTTCAGGCTGTCTCTGAGATTGATTTTTCAGATATCGAACTAGTTTTCATTGCCTTGCCTCACGGTGAATCGGCATCACTCATTGCCAAGATCCCACCACATGTAAAGGTTGTGGATCTTGGTGCAGATTACAGATTAGAAGATGCTGCTGCGTGGGAAAAATATTACGGTGGAACACACGCTGGTGCATGGGTCTACGGGCTACCAGAACTAAGCCGGGGGCAACGGGAGGCAATCTCCAAAGAGAGCAGAGTGGCTAATCCTGGATGCTATGCAACTGCCATTTCTTTAGGGATAGTTCCAGCCGTTGATTATGTAGATGTGAGCGATGTTGTTGTGGTCGCAGCATCTGGCACAACTGGTGCTGGCAGAAGTGCGAAAATTAATTTGATTGCTAGCGAAGTGATGGGTTCATTAACTTCCTACAAATTCGGGGGCGTTCATCAGCACACCCCAGAAATTGAACAAGCCGTCTCTGCAATTGCACTAAAGCCAGTGAAAATATCTTTCACACCGATTTTAGCTCCAATGCCCAGAGGAATCCTTGCGACCATAACCGCTAAATTGCACAAACCAATGAGTTCAAATGATGCCCATGATCTCTTCTCTAAGCATTATGCAGGGGAGTACTTCGTAGATGTATTACCTATGGGACAGATGCCTAAGACTGGTTCTGTAACAGGCTCTAACAAAGTTCACATACAGGTGGCAGTTGATGAACACACTCAACGTTTGGTAATTAGTGTTGCCCTGGATAACTTAGGAAAAGGTGCAGCCAGCCAAGCAATCCAAAACGCCAACATCATTACCGGTTTGCATGAAGGTTCTGGCTTATCTACTGATGGTTTAGGCGCATGAAATTACCCCAAGGCTTTGTAGGAGCGGCCACCGCAGCAGGTTTAAAAAGCACTGGCGCCCTTGATTTAACCATCATTGAAAATACTGGCCCTTCATTTTTTGGTGCAGCAGTCTTCACATCTAACAAAGTAATTGCTGCACCGGTTATTTGGAGCAAGCAAGTAGTTAAAGATCAGATTGTTAGGGCAGTGGTACTTAATTCCGGTGGGGCAAATGCATGCACAGGACCTCAAGGATTTGCAGACACTCATGCAACTGCAGAGTTAGTTGGTGAGTTACTAGAAGTTTCATCGGGTGAAGTTGTTGTCTGCTCAACAGGGTTAATTGGAGAGCTACTTCCGATGACAAAGATTGAGAGTGGGATCAGGTCTATAGCCAATGAGCTTAAGCTGGAATCACTGCAAGAGTGTGCCCAAGCAATAATGACAACTGATTCAGTACCAAAGATTGCACAAGCAACTCTATGTAAAGTGCAAATGGCAGGAATAGCTAAAGGTGCCGGCATGCTAGCTCCGGCTTTAGCAACAATGCTTTCTGTTGTTATGACAGATGGGCAAGTCAGTTCAAATGCTAAAGAAATATTTGCACAAGTGATTGATAGAACTTATAACCGTATTGATTCAGATGGCTGCACGTCTACAAATGACACTGTTCTTTTTATGGCATCAGGGGCGTCTGGCCAATCACTCTCTGATGCGCAATTGGAAGAATTGCTCATGACAGTGTGTGGTTCATTAGCTGCCCAACTCATTGAGGATGCTGAAGGCTCTACTAAATCAGTTGCGATTACGGTCAACAATGCTGTCAGCGAAAATGATGCAGTTGAGGTTGCCAGAGCATGTGCTCGAAACAATTTGCTTAAGGCTGCAATTTTTGGGGGGGATCCAAACTGGGGAAGAGTATTAGCCGCCGTTGGTACTGCAGATGCACATATGGATCCGCTAAGAATTGATGTCAATCTCAATGGAGTTCAGGTGTGCTCAAATAGTTCCCCAGATGCTGACAAGAGCGCAGTAGATTTTAGTGAACGCTTAGTTGAAATTGTTATTGATCTCAAGGTTGGCAAAGCCAGTGCAACGGTCATGACGAATGATCTATCCCACGACTATGTACATGAGAATTCGGCGTACTCAACATGATCGTCGTTAAATTCGGTGGGCACGCCATGAAAGATGAAAACGGAGCTTTCGCACTAGCGATAGCAAGCGCGCAAGCTACGGGGGAGTCTGTAGTTGTTGTTCATGGTGGGGGACCGCAAATTGATGCAGCGTTGAAGTCAATGGGAATCGAAAGTTCTTTTGTTGGTGGATTTCGCTTCACTACCCCAGAGATTTTCGATGTTGTAGAGAATGTTTTGGCCAATGACGTTGGACCAAAGGTCGTACAGGCACTTATGAATGGAGGAATTAAGGCACAAGCCATCTCTGGTCGTACTCTTCCAACATTGATAGCGCGCAAAAGATCGACGTTAGTTGATGGAACACCAGCAGAATTAGGACAAGTAGGAGACGTTGTGCGGGTCAATACTTCAGAACTACTTGAACTTGTAAGCCAAGGGATAGTTCCGGTTGTTGCACCGATAGGTAGCGATGAAAATAGTGGGGGTTTGAATGTGAATGCAGATTTAGCAGCTGCAGCAATTGCCGGAGCCCTTGATGCCTCATCACTAATCATCATGACCGATGTTGCGGGGATCTACCGAAATTGGCCTGACGAATCCTCATTGATTGATGCGATTCAAGCCCATGAACTTAGCCAGATTAAAGGCAGCTTTGCTCAAGGGATGGCACCAAAAGTGCAAGCTGCCTTAGATGCAATAAAAAGCGGGGCTAAAGCAGTTCGAATTATTGATGGTACTAATTCTCATAGTTTTGCAGATGCATTACTCAGCAAAGGTGGAACGTTGGTGTTTGCATGAAAAACACCGAGCTTATTAAGCAGTGGAAAAACACAACACAAAATAATTATGGAGTTCCATCTATAGCCTTAGTAAAAGGTAAAGGGATAGTAGTAACTGATGCTGACGGCAAGCAGTACTTAGATTTTCTGGGAGGAATCGCAACCAGTATTTTGGGTCATGCCCATCCGGCAATAGTTAAAGCTGTAAGCAAGCAGATCGCTCAACTCAGCCATGTCAGCAATTTCTACGCCCATCCCAATGCACTTGCGCTAGCGTCACAATTAGTTGAGATGACTGGAGACAAAACCGCTCGCGTTTTCTTCTGTCAATCTGGAGCTGAGGCAAATGAGGCGGCGTTAAAGCTTTCACGACGTACTGGCCGCAACCGCATCGTTGCTGCGCAAGGTGCTTTTCACGGACGAACGATGGGCGCGTTATCACTTACTGGCCAACCATCTAAGCGAGAACCATTTTTACCGCTCGTCAAAGGAGTAAAGCACGTTCCCTTTGGTGAGATCGACAAAATGCGTCGGGCGATAAATAAAAAAACAGCAATGGTAATTATTGAACCGATAATGGGCGAAGCCGGTGTGATTATTCCTCCTTCTGACTATTTGGCTGGCGTACGTGCACTGTGCGATAAGCATGGGGCGTTGCTTGTTATTGATGCAGTACAGACCGGAATGGGTCGGACCGGTGATTGGTTTGGGTATGAATATTCTGGAATCACACCAGATGTCATCACTGTCGCCAAAGGTTTGGGGGGTGGATTACCACTAGGGGCAATGATTGCTTTAGGAAAAGCTGCAACGCTATTTCAAGCCGGTGATCATGGTTCAACTTTTGGTGGAAACCCAGTAACTACTGCCGCCGGCCTTGCTGCGATAGCAGTTATCGAAAAGGAAAAACTCATCGAAAAGGCTGTCCTTCATCACGAATATCTTTTAGCCGAACTTGCAGTCATCAAAGGCGTAAAGGAAGTTCGAGGTGCTGGGCTGTTGATTGGTATCGAACTCGATACTCCTACGGCAAAAGAATTTGCCACCAAAATGCAGCAAAGCGGTGTCTTAGTCAATGCCGCAAATGAATCAACAATCCGTATTGCTCCGGCTCTCATTGTCACGCAAGCCCAATTGGTGAAATTTGTTTCAATCTTTAGAAAGGTGATCGGCGATGGCAAGTAACGCAACAAATGTCACTGCGCGCAGAGCTAAAGCGATTTCACTCATTCAATCTGGTGCAATTCATTCACAATCAGATTTAGTTTTAGCCTTGAAGAAAAGCGGATATCGCGTCACTCAAGCAACAGCAAGTAGGGATTTGGAGGAAATTGGAGCAGTCCGTGGCCGCAGCAAAGACGGTGAATCGGTTTATCAGATTAGAGAGTCCTCCGATGATGCACTCACGAGAATTAATCCTGTTCCATCAAAGTTGATTCTCTCGGTGGATCACAGTGCAAATTTAGCTGTTATTCATACTCCACCAGGGGCGGCGCAATTCGTTGCTAGCTCACTCGATCATGCCAACCTCACAGGTGTGATTGGCACGATAGCTGGCGACGACACGATTATCCTTGTATCCAAGAAAGCAACAGGTGGGGCGCAATTAGCGAAAGAATTACTAGCTTACGCAGCAACTAAGAATGGGAGAAAGTAAATGGCGCTCTGGGGTGCTCGTTTTAGTGGCGGCCCAGCCGACGCTGTTTTTGCACTTTCTCGTAGCGCGCACTTTGATTGGCGTTTAGCACCGTATGACATTCGTTCATCTCTTGCTCACTTATCTGTTTTGGAATCTAGCAAGTTAGTAACTAAGAATGACGCCGCTGCGATACGCGGCGCTCTCAAGGAGTTAGCTGCGCAAGTGAGCACAGGTACATTTGTCGCCGAATCTTCTGATGAAGATGTTCATAGCGCTTTGGAGCGCGGATTGACCGCCAAGCTAGGTCCGATCGGGAGCGCCTTACGTGCAGGACGATCACGCAATGATCAAGTCACCACAGATCTGCGTCTTTTTGCTATCGATCACATGCTCGAAGTTGCTCATTTAGTTACTGAACTCAACTCCTCGATTTTGAAAAAAGCTGGTGAGTACATCAATGACAGTGCACCAGGGTTTACTCATATTCAACATGCACAACCGGTTTCATTTGGCCATGAATTAGCTAAACATGCCCATGCATTTGCCAGAGATTTAGATCGAATCAACGACTGGTTCAAAC
The DNA here is from genome assembly GCA_009726135.1 of Actinomycetota bacterium. Lineage (GTDB taxonomy): Bacteria > Actinomycetota > Actinomycetes > Nanopelagicales > Nanopelagicaceae > Planktophila. Next base: position 9,716 of record WLIQ01000041.1, read on the forward strand.
GCTCATCAGTGAGCTCACTTGGCGCCGGAGCACTTGCAGGTTCATCTCTTCCACTTGATCCTGCCCATACTGCCAAAAACCTTGGTTTTGAATCTAGTTTTGCTAACAGTATTGATGCAGTAAGTGATCGTGATTATGTTGCCGAGGCTCTGTTTATCTGCGCAACGATTGGGCTTCACCTTTCACGCATTGGCGAAGAGTGGGTTCTGTGGGCGTCAACTGAATTTGCTTGGGCAAAAGTAGCCGATGAATATTCCACTGGCTCATCGATTATGCCGCAAAAGAAGAATCCAGACATGGCTGAACTTGCCAGAGGCAAGTCAGGACGTTTAATTGGCAATCTAGTATCGGTAATGACGATGCTCAAAGGTTTACCGTTTGCCTATAATCGAGATCTGCAAGAAGATAAAGAACCGCTCTTTGACAGCATCGATACTTTGTTGTTAGTTCTACCTGCAATTACTGGAATGGTTGCTACTACTGATTTCGACCGCGCAAAAATGGCGTTGGCTGCACCGACTGGGTTTTCTTTGGCGACCGAGATTGCGGATTATTTAGTTCGCAAGAATGTTCCATTTTCATCTGCACATGAATCTGCCGGTAAATGCGTTGCACTGTGTGAAAAAACCTCGCGCCAATTACACGAACTAACCGATGCCGAGTTCCTATCGATTCACCCATCTCTGGATGGGGGTGTCCGTGCCGTGCTTACAGTTGCCGGTGCCTTGAATTCGCGGACGACAGCTGGCGGAACTGCGCCAACATTAGTGGGGGACCAGATAAAGAACGCGCTCAATGAAAATCAGGCGCAACGTAAGAAAATTGCCGACAAACAGAAGGCATTTTCAGAGATGATGGGTGCATGAATCTTCTAGAGGATCTACGTTGGCGCGGTTTATTGGCGCAATCTACCGATGAGGCGGCCTTGCTTGAATCGCTGAAGAAACCGATCACGCTGTACGTAGGTTTTGACCCAACGGCGCCGTCTTTACACGTGGGAAATCTTGTCGTTCTTCTAGTACTTCGCCGTTTTCAATTGGCTGGTCACACGCCAATTGCACTAGTTGGTGGAGCAACTGGATTAGTGGGCGATCCAAGCGGGAAAAATGAAGAGCGCACTCTTAACAGCAGCGAAATTGTAGAAGGCTGGGTTAATCGAATTCGTACCCAAGTTTCGGCATATCTTGATTTTAACGCAACTAACAACAAGGCAATAGTCGTAAATAATTTAGATTGGACTTCACCGCTAAGTGCAATCGAATTTCTGCGTGATATCGGTAAGCATTTTAGTGTCAATCAGATGTTATCTAAGGACTCAGTATCGGCGCGGTTAGAAGCTGGTGGTATTTCTTACACCGAATTCTCATACCAAGTTTTACAGTCCTATGACTTTCTAGAACTGTATAGACGTAATAACTGCACGTTGCAATTAGGTGGTTCAGATCAGTGGGGGAATATTGTTGCTGGTCTAGATCTCATTCGTCGAGTTGAACAGGGAAGTGGTCATGCCCTAACTGTTCCACTTCTGACAAAAGCAGATGGAACTAAGTTTGGTAAAACTGCTGGGGGTTCAGTGTGGCTAGATCCTGAAATGACTTCGCCTTATGCATTTTTCCAATACTGGTTAAATACTGATGATAAAGACGTTATAAATTTTTTAAAAGTATTTTCATTCAAATCTCACGATGAAATTTCGGAGTTAGAGAATGCGCACAACACTAATCCGGGTTTGCGCGAGGCACATCGGGCGTTGGCGCGTGAATTAACTTCACTTGTTCATTCAGAAGTGACAACAACTCGAGTGGAAGCTGCTGCTCGTGCACTTTTTGGTCAAGGTGATCTCACTGAACTTGATGAGCAAACACTTGCTAGCGCACTTGCCGAACTTCCTCGAACAACTGTTGCAAAAGATCAACCAATTCCGACATGGGTTGACCTCCTAGCAGCAACTGGAGTTGTAGATTCGAAATCAGCAGCGCGTCGCATTGTTAAAGAAGGTGGCGCATATCTCAATAATGAAAAGATCTCTGGAGAAGATTTCGCACCTCAAAAATCTGACTTTTTATGCGGTAAATATGCAGTTTTGCGAAAAGGCAAGCGAGATTTGGCTGCGGTCGAACTGATCTAAAACGTGGGTTTTTAGCCCAAAAACGCTAGCCCGCTAGTGTTTTTTCTATTCTTTATCTTATGCAAAAAATGATGAATGCCCCGATTTGACCCCCATGGTGGGGCGGGTTATAGTTTCCCTCTTGCTGTGAAACGGACGATTTAGGCCGAACAGCAGCGATTCCCAGATCTAGAGCTATTTAAGGCCCGGTTTGACCGTGCCCGCATGTATGCACTAGGTTTGGCGGTCTGCCCTGAAAAATAGGAGAAATCCTAGGACTCAGTGCGCATCCGTACCTTGAGAACTCAACAGCGTGCTAATAAGTCAATGCCAATATGTGGCTCTATTTGTCATG
>WLIQ01000042.1 GCA_009726135.1 Actinomycetota bacterium
CCTAGGGATCTTAACTGGGCATACACCTCTATTTGGCGTGCTAGTCGACGGCGTCGTAAGCATTACATCTGTAGATGGGAGCACCACTGATTTTAATGTCAGTGGTGGCTTCGTATCTGTTTCAAATAACCGTGTTTCAATTCTTACCGAAACTGTTTCTTCCTAAATAAAATTATTCGCGAGTAACGTTCGCGCCTAAGCTTTGTAACTGTTCTGCAAAATTGGGATAACCACGATCAACATGGAAAGCCTGATCAACTGTGGTTTCACCTTCACTCACTAATGCAGCCAAAATCAAGCCTGCGCCTGCGCGAATATCGTGGGCTTCAACTGGCGCTCCTGATAGTTCAGGCACGCCTTCAATTGATGCATGATGTCCATCAACTGAAATCTGAGCCCCCAAGCGACTAAGTTCATTAACAAACATAAAGCGTGATTCAAAGACGTTTTCAGTAACAAGTGAATGACCATCAGCAATTGAGTTAAGTGCGATGACCATGGGCAGCAAATCTGTTGGAAAACCAGGGTAGGGAAGTGTTGCAACATCTATTGCCTGCGGACGTTGATCCATGCGAACACGTACTCCATCGGCCGTTGATGTGATGATTGCTCCAGCCGAAGCGAGTTTTTCAAGTGGAAGCTCAAGATGTTGCGCACGTGCACCGTGAATTGTTATATCTCCACGTGTCATTGCTGCAGCAAAAGCCCATGTTCCCGTAATGATGCGATCAGGAATTGTTGCATGTGTTGTTGGCGCTAACTTTGCAACACCAGTAATTGTGATTGTAGGTGTACCTAACCCTGCAATTTTAGCTCCCATAGAAATAAGAAATTCACCTAGATCGACTAAATCAGGTTCACGGGCTGCATTATCAATTGTTGTGACACCTTTAGCTAAAACTGCAGCGGTCATAATATTTTCAGTTGCTCCAACGCTTGGAAAATCTAAATCAACTAGCGCGCCAACTAATCCTTGTGATGCTTGGGCTACAACGTATCCATGTTCAATATGTGCGGTTGCACCAAGGGCTTCGAGGCCTTTAATATGAAAATCTAAACCACGGGATCCAATTGCGTCCCCACCGGGAAGTGCAACTTCTGCTTCACCTACACGGGCAACAAGTGGACCTAAAACATTTATTGAGGCACGCATTTTGCGCACTAAGTCATAATCGGCACGGTGATGAGGAACTTGCGGAACATCGATACTTACCGCCGATGTAGTTCGAACTACCGTACAACCAAGGCGAGTTAACAGGTCAGCCATGATGTCTACGTCGGCGATATCGGGCACATTAGTGATCGTTGTCTTGCCGGCAGCTAGCAAAGAAGCAGCCATTAATTTTAGAACTGAGTTTTTAGCCCCAGAAATAACAACCTCGCCTCGGAGTTGGGTACCACCAACAATGCGGAAGCGGTCAAGAGATGCCATAGCCGCAGTCTACTTATAGGCTACGGGCATGGTTAATTTAACGCGTATTTACACAAAGACAGGCGATGACGGCACAACGTCTTTAGGAGACATGAGCCGAACCTCAAAAAATGATCCACGCCTTGAAGCGTATGCAACCGTTGACGAAGCGAACTCATCAATCGGTGTTGTCTTATCTACAGATGAATTATCGGCAGATGTTCGTGCGCTCCTGGTGCGAATTCAAAATGACCTTTTTGATGTTGGGGCAGATTTATGTACGCCAGTAGTTGACTCACCTGCTTTTGAACCATTGCGTGTTTTGGAAACACAGATTACTTATTTAGAAGAACAAATAGACAAGTTCAATTCAGAGTTAGAATCACTTCGATCCTTCGTTTTACCATCAGGAACGGCAGCTGCTGCTCATTTGCATGTTGCCCGAACTGTAGTTCGCCGTGCAGAGCGCTGCACATGGGCGGCAATTCATGCTTTTGGTGGGGGAGTTAACCCATTAACTGCGAAGTATCTCAACCGTTGTTCTGATCTTCTATTTGTTCTAGCGCGCTATGCAAATAAAGAGATAGGCGACCAATTATGGGTGCCTGGGGCTAATCGCTAGTTCGAATTTACTGCGTATGTAGTGCTAGGTATTTTTTCAATTGCTGCATCGTGATGACAATTGGCTTTGATATTTGCCACCGCATGATTTTGCATGAGTAGTTCCTGGCTAATCAATAAAATTGTTGTTATCTGCATCGGAGCCGTTTCGCGAGCTGTTGTGCGTATGGTTCCGAATATTTTAAGAGTTTTGTCATCAGGTGAAGTTGCACCTACTATTTTTCCAGTGACTTCCCACCAGGTGCAGCCATTTAAGGATGCAACTTGAACAGCCCCACACGAATATTTCTCACAGATAGCAACACCGTCAACTTTTTGCGCAAGTTGTGCGGTTAAAATTTTACTATTTGAAGCAGTACCTATTAGCTCTTTAGCTGTCGGTATTTTTGCATAGACTTCACCATTTGCTTTGAAGTTTAAAGGAGGCCATGCTGCTTTGGGCGACGGAGAAACTGGAATCTTTTTACGCTTCTTCTTTTTCTTCACTACAGCTTTCTTCTTAACCACAGGCTTCTTAGAAGCTGACGGCTTCTTAGAAACAGAAGGCTTTGGTGTGGCTTTTACGCTCGGTTTTGCCGTGGCCTGTGCCGAAGCCTTTGCCGTAGGCGTAGGAGTGGGTTTCTTTGAGGCCGCTTGAACTGGGGAAGCTATCAACGCCAAAGCTGAGATAAGAGCAATTAACCGTTTAATCACGATCCCACCTGAATTTGCGGATAGAAAAGAAAACTCCAATTAATAGCCACGCAAGTAAAATAAGAAACGTACGCCCAGTTTCCCAAGACTTTGCAACTTCTTGCGAGGCAAATGATTCTGGTAGAAATACAGAGCGCATTCCTTGAGTGAGCCACTTGAGGGGAAAAATCGCCGCTAGTTGCTGCATCCATGTGGGCAGTTGTGTAAAGACAAAGAAAACTCCACTAAAGAACTGCAGAATAATGACGATGGGTGAAACCACGGCAGATGCTCCGCGCCCACTTTTAGGCACAATAGAAAATGCAATTCCCAGGGCCGTTGAACATGCACTTCCGAGTAACACCAACCAAATGAAAACGAGCCACTTGCTCGGTTCACTTGGCATTTCAACTCCAAAAAATAGCAAGCCAAAACCGAAGAGAAGGGCAATCTGAATAATCATGCTGACGGCGATAAGAATTGCTTTACCAATGAAGTAACTAGATGCTGGCATGGGCGTACCTCGTAAACGCTTTAAACCCCCAACGTCACGTTCCATTGGAATAGTTATTGCAAGGGCTTGAAAACCTGTATTAACAAGACCAGAGGCAATCATTCCAGCTACAAAGTACTGAGAAAAAGTCACTCCAGGAGCGATTGTGTCCTTAAAAACTGAACCAAAGATTGCTAACAGAATTACCGGAAACAATAATGTAAAGACAACTGATTCTCTTTGACGTGCAAATTGGATAATTTCTAGCTTTCCGCGGCGTATGCCTAAGTTAAGGGCGCTTGGAATCTTATTCATCAGTGCCCCCGATCATTGTTAAGTAGATATCTTCTAAAGAAGGGCGAGTAACTGTGAGCTCAGGAATTTCGCCATTAAATTGTGCGTTTAGACGAGTTACAACTGAAGTGGGGTTATCTGTTCCTTCAGTTTTTATGTGGTCTCCATCGCGCCATGAAACCAGTGCCTTGGAAGTAGCACGTCCACCTAATTCAGCTGGAGTAGATACTTCAATGATTAATCCGTTATTTATAACGGCCACACGATCTGCTAAAGCTTCGGCTTCATCTAGGTAGTGTGTAGTGAGCAAGATTGTTGTTCCCGTTCCACGCAGTTGTTGGATTAGCGCCCAAAACGCACGTCTTGCTTCGGGATCAAAGCCTGTAGTTGGTTCATCTAGAAAAAGAAGTTCGGGGCTACCAACAATTCCAAGAGCAACATCCAAACGTCGACGCTGACCACCTGAAAGATTTCGAATGAGTGCACCTGATTTACTTTCCAAACCTACGGCTGCAATCACTTCGTCAACATTACGAGGATTTGAGTAATAACTACTGAAATGTTTAATAGTTTCAATAACGGTGAGGTCTCCAGCATCGGCAGCTGACTGCAAAACTATTCCAATCCGATTGCGCCATTCGCGCGCAGCTCGACCCTGATTTTTGGGATCAAAACCTAGAATTGAAACTTCACCAGCATCGCGGTTTCTAAAGCCTTCAAGGATCTCTACGGTTGTAGTTTTTCCTGCACCATTTGGTCCAAGTAAGGCGAAAATTTCACCCGCGGGGATGGAAAGATCTACCCCCCGTACAGCGTGCACCTGGCCGTAGCTTTTTTTGAGCCCTTTGACCTCAATGACGTTCATGTTCAGATACTACTGCAGCAAATGCTGTGAGAAAATATAAGCATGAGCCCGCGCAAAAACTACCCTAAGAATAAGCGGCCGAAATCTGATGATCGTGATATCTCGACATCTAATCAAACAATTGAAGAACACCGTGAAGGAATGTATGTAGTTCGCAAGTTAACGGGCTCAAGTTCCAATAAACCTTATCGCTGTCCAGGTTGTGATCAGATGATTCCAATGGCGACACCTCATACTGTTGCATGGCTTGAAGATGATGAAGAAAGCCGACGTCATTGGCACAATGCATGTTGGTCAAAGAAAGATAAGCGCCGTCCTAATACCGAACGCACGCGAAACGCACCGCGCTATTAACTAACCGAAGCGACCCTTTAACCAACGAGTTAATGTAACAACTAGTGCTTCTTCCTTCACTTTGCGTTTAAAGCTCAGTAAGTGCAACGGCAAATTAAATCGAGTTCTAACAACGGTGCGTGCATATGTGTACTCCAGCAATCCTTCAGGTCCGTGGACGCGTCCATACCCGCTATCTTTCACTCCACCAAATGGAACAGAAGCAATTGCTGCAAATGAGAAAGTTGAATTTATAGCAACCATTCCACAGGCAAGTTGTGCAGCGATTCTCTTGCCTTGGCGCTTTGACCATACGTTTGCACCTAGCCCATAGCTCGAAGCATTTGAGAGCTCAATGGCTTCCTGCATGTTTTTTACTTTATTGATAATGATTGTTGGTCCAAAGGTCTCTTCACGCATTGCTGCGGAATCTTCAGGGACATCGAGCAAAATAACTGGTTGAACAAACGGCGCTTTAACTGAATTAGTTCCACCGTAGGCAAAAACTCCACCATCTTTGATTGCGCTTTTAATGTGAGACTGGATTACTTTGATCTGAGATGGCATCGTAGCTGGTCCGTAATTTCCATCACCTGGGGCACCGGCGTGAATATTTTGTGCCAGCGCAACTGCTAACTCTGTGAATTTATCTGCCACTTTCTCATCAACATATACACGCTCTGCACCGATACAGGATTGACCAGCATTAGCCATGGCAGACCACATCGTTGCATCAACTGCGCGCTCAAGATTGGCATCGGATGCAACAATCACTGGATCTTTGCCGCCACATTCCAAAACAACAGGTGTCATAGTTGTCGCGCACGCAGCAGCCACTAATTTAGCCGTACGAGTAGAGCCAGTAAATGAAAGTTTGTCGATGCCACTTGTGCAAAGTGCTCCACCAGTTGCACCTAAGCCTGTGATGGTTGTAAAAATATCAGCAAATGGTGCGACTTCACTAAAAGTTTCTTCTAACCACATACCAACACCAGGCGTGTATTCACTTGGCTTAAAGACAACGGTGTTGCCTGCAGCTAAGGCATAACAAATAGATCCGACGGGAGTAAAAATTGGATAATTCCATGGGCCAATTACTCCAACGGTTCCAACCGGAGAACGTTGTACTGTCGCAGACATATTGGCCATCAATAAACCAGGTGCGCGATACGAAGTTCGCATAATTTCTTCTGCGTGACGGGCAGCCCAACCAATATGACCAACCGCGATACTTACTTCAAGTTTTGCATCGCCAACTGGCTTTCCAGTTTCCAATGAAACAAGGGCTGCTATCTGATCAACACGATTGATGATTAAAGCTGACCAAGCGAGTAATACTTTTTTACGCCCTGAAAAACCCAATTGTTGCCACTTTATTGCTGCACTTCGGGCATGGTTCACAACTTCATTAACTTGTTTGGCATCCATAATCGGATAAGTGCCAGCTATTTCGCCAGTTGCTGGGTTGTGAGAATTAAATGATGGAGTGCGCTTAGTTGCCATGGTTCAAAGCGTAGTGGGGGATGGATAAGATTTGAAGTATGGCCGAGCTTATTAGACCCAGCACAATGTTGCCGGCCCATCGAACCCCGTTTCATGTCACAACCACCGATGGTGTTGATTTAGTTGGTGAAGTTGCCGCACCCATTGTGCAATCAAAAGGCGCGATTCTAACTCTGCATCCACTGCCAACTGCAGGCGGAATGATGGATAGTCATGTTTATAAGAAAGCTGCAAATCGCTTACCTGCTCTGTCCGGCATAACTGTCGTTCGCTTTAATACGCGAGGAACAACTAGTGAAGCTGGAACCAGCACAGGAGAATTTGATAACGGTGAAGCCGAAGGTTTCGATGTTCAAGCGATGATTAACTATTGCTTTGACGAATTGAATTTGGAAAACCTTTGGATCGTTGGTTGGTCTTTTGGAACAGATCTTGCATTACGCCACGCCAAAGATCCACGCCATAAGGGATTAATTTTGCTCAGCCCACCACTGCGAACAACAACTGACGAACAACTCATGTATTGGAACTCGGACCCACGACCAATTTTTGCTTTTGTTCCAGAGCATGATGACTATTTAAAGCCAGATGTAGCTAAAGAGAGATTTTCCATTGTCCCCACATTGAAGATAATTCCTGTAGATGGTGCCAAGCACTTGTGGCTTGGAGAACCTTCAGTTCATCGAGTTCTGTCTGAAATCAACACCATTGTTACTGGAGACATTAAAGCTTTACCTGTTGAATATTAAGAGTTATTTGCGCGAGGAATAACTACTTCATCCATAATCAAAATAATTGAGGCAGCAACTGGAACGGCGAGCAATCCTCCAACTAGTCCCAAAAGTGATGAGCCTATGAGGGCAGAGATAATCGTTACTGCACCAGGTACCGAGAGCGTTCTTTTCATTATGCGTGGCGTGACAACATAGTTTTCAATTTGTACATAAACCACATATGCCACAAAGGCAATGATGCCAATGAGAATTGATTGAGTGAGGGCGATTATCGTGACAATTCCGCAACCCAAGAAATGACCCACCAAAGGAATCAATCCACAAACCAAAATAATCATTCCGATTGCAATTGGCGACGGTAGGCCCAACACAATTGAAAGAATGAAAACAAAGATGGATGCCATTACGGCGATAATGATTTGACTGCCAACGAAGGATCCAACACGTGCAATAATCGCATTAGTTAGGTGGCCAACTCGCTCGCGACGACTTGCAGGAACTAGTGAAAGGCCAAGGTCAACTGCTTGCGGTAGGGATGTGATGAAATACAGAGTCAAGACCAGGATTGTAAGAAATGTAAAAAATCCTGAGAGAACAGATTTTCCGACACCTATAACGCCACCAAAAGCGGAAATAAGTAAGGTTCCATCAGAGGTAATTGATTTTAACTTTGTTTGTAAGGTATCGATAATGCCGTACTGATCATTAAGCTTATTAATTGTTGCATTATTTGTAAGTTCAGCTAAAAGTGTAGGGGCCTTATTAATAAGTTGTGTGCCTTGTGAAATAACAGGCGGAACGACCACTAGAGCAAAGAAAACTACAAATGCCAGCACGGACGTGAAGATAATTGCTACAGCTGTTGACCGTGAAATTTTGCGACGACGTAGCGCTTCCACTGCTGGATTTAATCCAGTGGCCAAAAAAAGTGCAATTAAAATCAATATGAAAATCTGTGAAACACTTGCAAGCGCGCGCATCAGAACTATCGAGGTCAGTGCTCCAAGAGTCGCAATAAAACCAAAATAGAATGGATGAGATCTGTTAATGGGCTCACCTGCAACTCCATAATCTGCAGGAATCGTTGCTTTCTTCGCACTACGAGTGGTGACCTTCTTTATTCGCTGTGATATGGCCATGAACATATTGTAAAGATAGTTATCTCACTTGTATGAGACGTGGTGTTCATCTTCTCGTCACATTTTTAGGCAAGAATACGGTCTATGGCTCTTCGGATAACTGGATTAGGCGAGGAAATCGCTGCGGTGACCGGCCTGCCTTGGAATCAAAGCTTAGAAGAGTGGCCGGAAGACCCAGCGTTGGCAGAAAAGCGCGGAATTTCTCGACACATTGTTCGACTCGTCCGTGCAACTTCTGCTGAGGATGCACCGGTCTATGCCGTTAAAGAAACGGTGTCAGAGTTTGCTAACCGTGAATACAAGGTTTTACGCGAGCTAACTACCCTCAAAGCACCATGTGTTGAGCAGATCGCGGTTGTGGAAGGACGCACAGATTCATCTGGAGAAGAACTACCGTGCGCAATCGTTACCCGATTTTTACCTTATTCATTACCATATCGAATTTTGCTTTCAGGATCAGTGACAGCTCACGATATTAATACGATGGCCAATGCCCTTGCATTACTACTTGTTCGTTTGCACCTTTTGGGTTTTTGGTGGGGTGACTGCTCTTTATCGAACACATTATTTCGTCGTGACGCTGAAGGATTTGCTGCCTACTTAGTAGATGCTGAAACGGGTGAGTTTCAAAAAACTCTCAGTGATGGTCAACGCGAGCATGATTTAGAGATTGCAATGTTTAATGTAGCGGCCGAACTTGAAGATTTGAGATTATCAGGGGTTCTTTATCCAGGTATGGACCCAGTTCGCGCTGCTGAAGCAGTGATTCGCCGCTACCGTAGAATTTGGGCAGCATTAAAGGAGCGACAGATTTTGGATCCTAAAGATCGTCACGCAGTAGAACGTGCAATGCGCCAACTTCATGATTTAGGTTTTGCTGTTGAAGAAGTATCAATCACAATCGATGGTGATTCTCAAATGCTTTCGTTTCAACCACGACTGGTTGCAGCGGGTTATCACACGCAACGCCTTCGTGAATTAATTGGAATCGAAACTGAGGAGTTACAAGCCAAACGCTTACTTGCTTCATTTGATCGCTACCGAGCTCGGAATGAAAACTCTGGTTTTTCTCTTACTGAGAGTGCAAAGAAATGGTTCATTGAAGTTTTTGAACCAATAACGGATCGTGTTCCTGAATCCATGCGCGGGCGTGTAGAGAGAGCGCAGATGTTCCATGAAATCCTTGAAAACCGATGGTATTTAAGCGAACAAAAGGGCACCGATGTTGGCTTAGAGTTTGCCGCTGACAACTACGTACAAGAGATATTGCCCTACCGCCGAGATTCTGGGGTCGATGTGCTCACCCAGTAGGATTAGCTCGTGAGCAACCCTCCTAATTTTGCACAAGCTTTTGATTTAAGTTCACTAGGAAAACCTAAGATTGCGCCCAGTGGTTCAACCCCAGGTATTGAAGTAACTGCTGCAAATCTAACAACTGAATTTCTTCCGCTTTCAAAAGTAAAGCCCGTCATATTATTTTGTTGGTCAGCGCGCAGCCCAGAGTCGATAGAGATGTTGACTGTGATGGCTAGCTTAGAAAAGGCCTATCAATCGCAATGGGCGCTAGGACATGTAGATATCGATGCTCAGCCACAAGTTGCACAAGCGCTACAAACTCAAAAAATTCCTTACGCTGTCGCTCTAATCAACGAACAAATAGTGCCATTATTTGAACAAGCTTACCCAGAGGCACAGATTCGCTTAGTGTTAGATAAAGTTTTAACTCTAGCCTCTGAACAAGGCGTAGGTCAGGCACCACAAGAAATAATAGAACCAGAGGAAGAAGAAGCTGTTACCGCACTTGAAGCTGGTGATTTTACAACGGCTGAAGCGGCGTACAAGAAACTTTTATCCCGTAAACCAACTGATTCCTTTGCAAAATTAGGTTTAGCACAAACACAACTTCTTATTCGCACCGATGGTTTGATTCTAGAAGCAGTAATTAATGAGGCAACTAGTAATCCAACAGACATAATGCTTGCGTTAAGAGCAGCCGATATGGAGATTGTAAATGGGGGAGTAGAGGCGGCTTTCACGCGTTTGCTGAATGTAATCAAGCAAAGTTCGGGCGAGGATCGTAATAAAGCTAAAGCTCACTTACTATCCTTATTTGCACTTGTAGATCCAGCAGACCCACGATTAACTTCGGCCAGAAGCGCCCTTGCGAACGCACTATTTTAGAATGAAAACCCTTAGCCCTAAGAACGAGCTTCATTACCTAAGGCTCCTCTTCTTTACCTTTGGCCTTGGAATCATGTCCTGGGTTCCGCGATTTCCAGAAGTCAAAGCTGCATTACGCCTGACCAATGGTGGCTTCGGCTCACTTATTAGTACTGGAGCATTAGGTTCACTTATTTCCTTGCTAACCGTGGGCCACATAGTGCACAAAATTGGTGTTAAAAAAGTATTGCACGTTGCTTCCTTCTTTCTCATGGCAACTCTGATCGTCCTCTCAAGTACACATTCAGCGGTTATATTTTTCTTTGCAAATATATTTTTCGGTGCAGCAATTTCAGCGTTTCATATTGCTATTAACTCTCAAGGATTTAACTTCCAAGATCGCACAGGCAAATTTGTTATAACCCAACTCAGTGGCCTATGGAGTGCGGGTGCATTGATTACTGCATTTATCTCTGGATTTCTTGTTGATAGAGTTTCATTACATGTGCATATAGCCGTTTTAGTTATATTGATTTTTCTTATTCAGATAATTTTGATCAATGCTCTTGCCCCAGAACTTCTAAAAGCTAATCAGAATCTAGATATTGAATACAAGCTTAAAGAACTATTTGCTGGATTTTCTTTTGATCGTCTTATCTCCTTCGGATTAATCTGTGCGATTTTTCTAGAGTTTGCCCTGGGTGACTGGGCCACGATCTATACAAAGGAAGAAATTGGTATAAAGAGCGGCATAAATACTTTGCCATTTATTCTCTTTACTATGACCATGATTTTTGGGAGATTTACGGTTCATTATCTTTTGCCACGATTTACTTTAGAACGCTTAGCTGTGTACGCATCGCTACTTGCCGGCCTTTCTTTTCTCCTGAGCATTTCATTAGCCAGAACTATTTTTGCAGAAAACCACAACGATGCCTTTTTGGTTATATGCATCGGCTTCTCTATCGCTGGGCTTGGAAGCTCTTTTCTTGGGCCAACATTTATGACTGCGGCCAATGCGCGATCAAAACACCCAGCTAGCGTTGTGATTGGCCATGTAGGGGTGGGAAATATTATTTTGGCATTTATCTTGAAGTGGGTTGTTGCATGGACGGCGCAAGCCACATCGCTGACAATTGGCTTATTAATACCGGGAATTCTTTTGTTAACAGTTCCGTTTTTTGCAAAATCGCTTAAGAGCGTTTAAACCAAATAGTTGCTAGTGGTGGGATTCGCACTTGTGAAGATAGATGTGCGCCGTCGACAATAACGACCGGCTCATTAGCAACACCACTGCCGCCGTAAGCCAAATCATCGGTGTTGAGAACCTCGGTCCAAGTTCCGGTGGTAGGAAATGGGAGCTGATATCTCTCATGCGACATCGGTGAAAAATTTGTAACGCAAACAAAGGGAGTTCCTTGATCATCCCAACGTGCAAAGGCAACTAGATTCGCTTCGCCATCATTTCCAACTAACCAAGTAAAACCTTCTGGAGACGTATCTTTTTCCCAGAGGGCTGGAACTTGCTTATAGAGTGCGTTAATTTCTGCAACGCACTTTTGAATACCTTGATGCTCCCCATATTCAGTTAAGTACCACTGCAGCCCTGCGCTTTCGCTCCACTCATCATTTTGGGCAAACTCACTTCCCATAAATAGAAGTTTCTTTCCAGGGTGTGCCCACATAAATCCATAGAGTGCGCGCAAAGTAGCTGTTTTTTGCCAACGATCGCCCGGGAATTTATTAACTAACTGGCCTTTACCGTGCACAACTTCATCGTGAGAGAGCGGCAACATAAAGTTCTCACTCCATGCATAGAGAATTGAAAAAGTTAGTTCATTATGATGATAAACGCGGTGGATTGGGTCATGTTCCAAATACTGTAAAACATCATGCATCCAACCCATATTCCAC
>WLIQ01000043.1 GCA_009726135.1 Actinomycetota bacterium
ATCGCTTTTGCAATAGAGTGAGCAGCATCAATAACTTCCTTTTCTTTAGTGGCGACTAAGAAATTTGGTTTGCCTGCTTGCTCGCCAGTTTTTAAATTCCATAGAAAAGCTCCGAGAGTCAAAGCAATCGCATGTGCCTTTACATCTGCTGGTTTAATAGCACAAGCAGAATAAACTATTGTGTTTTTTCCACGAACTTTTCTTGCAATTGTTGTCGCGGCTATACGAAAAGAAGCAGTCGATGTATCTCCAATTCCAACAAGGAAGATTCGATCAGTCTTTGCATCTTCTGCGCTTACTGGGATTTCAAAAATCTCGCCAGCTTTACCGGTGGGGGCAAAAAACGAAAGTTCATCTGGAAGAACTACTTGAAAATGTTTTTCGATTTCAGATATTAATGAGCCTGGGGCAGAGAATACAAAACTGCCTGAAGCATCCTTATTAAAAGCTACGGCAATTGAGTTAGCGTTGATTGCCGCGCCAAGTTCGGGCTTTGCTGCCTTGAGTGTCCAGAACATGCGTTGAAGGCTATCGCCTGTTGGTCATTTACTTCTTAACTAATGCAACCGCTGCATGAAGAGCGGCGCTGAGGTTATTGGCTTCTTCGGAGTTCAGTTCGACAACTAGACGGCCACCACCTTCTAGAGGAATTCGCATCACAAGTGAACGAGCTTCCTTTGTAACCTCCATTGGACCATCACCGGTACGAGGTTTCATGGCTGCCATGTGGAGACTCCTTTAAAAATGATGGGGAAAGTTCAAGAGGAGAAGTATCTCGCATTTAGCGCGTCAGTGCGAAATCGTGCAGGCCCTATAAGCCCAAAAGCGCGCTCAACCTGGCTTTACCTGCAGAAATAACCGCATCGACTGCGCGCTCTGGCACCGAAAGCATTGTTGCAATCTCTGCTGATGACATCCCCCGCAAGTAATTCAAGGTCAGGATGATTCGCTCCTCTTCGGGCAACGATGCCAGCACCTGGGTCAATGTGGTGGGCTCCTTCATGGAACTAAGGCTACTGGCTTTGAATGCCCAAGACGATGAGGTTGCTTTTAGCGGAATGTTCGAGCAAAACGGGCCAGAGAGATCCGCACACCTATATATAGACCAGGCCAAATAATGAAGAAGAGTAGGCGTGGGGCGATTACTTGTTCAGACCAATCAAAGATTGTTGTTTCTGCATCAACTTCACGCAAATGGAATCTACCGCCACCTTTGATAATTTTTCCAGTATGAACAACTTCGCAGGTATGCGGTGGTTGCCATGTAGTAACCAACATAGTGTCGAGGATTCCGATTTTTTTAACTCCAGTTAAAGCAGAAATTTGCGTACCAACGCCTTCAGTAATTTCTGATGTCACCCAGACTTTTGTCTGCAACATCCATTCACCCTGTTTTTCCCACTGAGCTAGTGAATCCCAAACTTCTTGGATGGGTGCTTTGATTTCTAATGAGATTGCGATGTGATTATTTGACATTATGAACAAGCCTTAATTGCATCGTTAACATTTGTTGTCCATAAAATTAAATCCCGCATTCCTGGCTTAATAAAGTTTTCAACCTCTAGGTGCTCAACTAATTCATGTAATGGACCATAGATTCCAAATGGATCCAAGATAACTACGGGCTTGTTGTGAAATTTCAGATAACGGCCAACCCAAATTTCGAAAAATTCTTCCAAAGTTCCTGCTCCACCTGGCAACGTAATAAATGCATCAGCAATATCTGTAATCATCGCTTTGCGCTCACCCATTGTTTCGACTACATGTAGCTCGTCATTATCGTGATCAGCAAATTCAATATCTACCAGTGCCTGTGGGATGACGCCTATTGTTCGCCCACCCGCCTCACGTGCACCACGAGATACAGCACCCATCATTGAAATATGTCCGCCACCTGTGACTAATTCCCACGACTGGGATGCGATAGCTCCACCAAGTTCAAAGGCAAGATCAACGTACTTTGGGTCAATCGTTGGTGATGACGAACAGAAGACTGCAATGCGCATGCGGGTAAGGATAGGGGTTAGGCTTAGGACATGACGACTCTCGCATCTGGCCATGGAATTGCAACAATGGCTGCCGGCAAAGTTCTCGACGTCTGGTTTCCAGCACCACAGTTAGGTGCGCTACCAGCAGGTGTGCCGAGTGAGTTAACGTCTTTGATTGGAAATGATGATGTGCGCGCAATTACTCGCGAAATAGTTAGCCTTGAAATTGATATCAGCGCAGTACCTAAAGATGCTGCGGATGCATACTTGCGATTACATTTACTTTCACACCGCTTAGTCAAACCTCATGGCTTGGCACTTGATGGGATTTTTGGACTACTTAACAACGTTGTATGGACTTCTTTTGGGCCCTGTGCAGTTGAAGGTTTTGAATTAACACGTGCACGACTAAAAGCTAAGTACGGTCATGTCACAGTTTTCTCAGTTGATAAGTTTCCACGTATGGTGGATTACGTAATCCCCAGTGGAGTTCGTATTGCCGATGCGGATCGGGTACGACTTGGTGCACATTTAGCATCCGGCACAACTGTGATGCACGAAGGTTTTGTGAACTTCAATGCCGGAACACTCGGAACTTCAATGGTCGAAGGTCGTATTTCTGCTGGGGTTGTAGTTGGTGATGGCTCCGATATTGGTGGAAGTGCCTCAATTATGGGAACACTTAGCGGTGGAGGTAAAGAAGTCATTTCAATCGGTGAAAAGACTTTGCTTGGAGCAAACTCCGGATGTGGAATTTCCCTTGGCGATAACTGTGTGATTGAGGCAGGTACATATATAACAGCTGCTTCAAAAGTTCGTCTGCCTGATGGTGAGATAGTAAAAGCTGCCGCACTATCTGGTGGACACAACTTACTATTTCGTCGAAATTCACTTGATGGAGCACTTGAAGCAATTAATCGCACCGGTACATGGGGTGGACTTAATTCAATTTTGCACGCTAACTAAAGTAAACCAGGCAGAAGGAATTTTTGTTCTGCTTCTAAATGTTTCACCTCGCAAAACTACTTGTACCCCTTCACTTGATGTTGCTTGTATTTGACCGACTGTTCCACTCTCATTTGTATTAAGAATTTCAAGAGATACAACATCCGATAATACAAATGCGGCAGCAACAATGCTTTGCGGTACTTCTCGACTCCACATTACAAAGCGTGGATTTAAAGTCAGATCGAG
Organism: Actinomycetota bacterium; assembly: GCA_009726135.1. Classification (GTDB taxonomy): domain Bacteria; phylum Actinomycetota; class Actinomycetes; order Nanopelagicales; family Nanopelagicaceae; genus Planktophila. The sequence continues at coordinate 3,183 of WLIQ01000043.1, forward strand.
CGAACCTGGATCATCAACTATTTGCGTGTAAGTCTTTGCGCTCCCCCAAGCATTAACTGCCAGTTCTGTCTTTCCGCCAGAAGAGGAAAAGAAATATGCCGTAATTGGTGCGCCATTCTTGGTTATTGCAAGCCCAGCAGTGCGCGTAACTATTTCTTTCCAGATTGCTCCGTACTTCTTTTCAATTTCTTTTGCATATCCCAGAAATGTTTGATCAGAAATTGTTCCATATAGATCACAATCGCACGCACTTCTATAAATTCCCGCCTTGCTTAATGCATATGTCCGTGAAGCAATTGCTTGAGCTTCCACCGCAGCAATTGGCCAAAATGAAGGCACCTCGCTCACGCCCCATAAATATTCATCTGCAAGACGAACTGAGTTTGTGATTTCGATTCGATATCCAATAGGGCTCTTAACTGCCTTTACTTGAATCTGCCCATATCGAAATTTTTGCGTTGAACCAGAATTATTGACAGAAATGACTGTGTCTGGACCTTCCAAATAACGAGTACCGCTCCATCGAATTGTAAAAACTCTACTTCGCGAAAGTATCTGAGAAGTTTTTCCAGTCGTTACTTTTGGACTGATAGTCGAACCAATGATTGAAAAGCTAAGAGAAGTACCTGATGCAATAGGAAGAACGTCACTTTGATTTGCAATGTCACCTTGATAAAGTTGAATTAAACTTCCTTTAGTAATACTCGTAATTTTCGAAGTACTTAGTAGATGACCAACATTGACACGCAGAATCTTTGAATCATCCAACTGCTCTATCGCAATATCTTTATAGAAATATTTCAGGATTTGATCTGAACTTTGCCCTGCCAAAGCCATTGACCTAGCTCCCATTTGGCTCAAGCCAACTCCATGTCCATAGCCAGAACCAGTAAAGGAAAATGATTGAGGAATATCAACCGCATGAGCCATTGGGATTGCGCTCGTGAACAAAAAGAGAATTGCTAATAAAGCTTTAGACATCCTCATCGATGGCCGCGCTCTTTCCTACCTGCAAAAATTCGCGATAAGCATCAATTACGGTGTTGGGTTCGCCGCGCATAATCAGCTTACCTTTATGAATCCATGCAACATCATTGCAAACATCCAGCAGAGTTGCCATGGCATGGCTGACTAAAATCAATGCACGATCATCACTGCGAAGTTCTTTAATTCGATTTAGTGATTTCTCTTTAAACTTTGCATCTCCCGTGCTTAATGCTTCATCAACAATCAAAATGTCTGGGCGCACTGTGGCTGCAACAGAAAAGGCTAGCCGTGCGTACATACCTGATGAATAAGTGCGCATTGGAGCATCGATAGCTTCGCCTAACTCTGAAAAATCAGCTATCTCTTCAAAGTGGGTATCAATTTCTTTACGCGACATTCCTGCCGCTAAACCACCAAGATAAACGTTATCCCGTCCCGTCAATGACGGATTAAAGCCCACACCAAGGGCTAATAAAGTGCTCACACTTCCATAGACCTCAACACGGCCAAAAGTTGGTGGAACAATTCCTGCCATTACTCGCATGAGTGAAGACTTACCAGCGCCATTGGTTCCGATGATTCCCAATACATGTCCATACTCAACATCAAGATTTATATGATCTAGCGCATTAATTACACGTGTTTGTTTTCTACCACGCCCTAACGCTTTAAGTCGGGCTTTTAAAGTTGGACGACGATCAATCGCAGTCTTATACGTAAGACAAAGATCGCGAACTGAAACTGCGATCTCATTTGTCTTATGTGGATTAGAGACGGACGGCAAATTCGCGCTCCCTTGATAAAAAGAAGTAAGTACCAATCAAAAAGATTCCAACAGCCCAACCAAGGGAGATAAGCAAATATGAAATATGGGGAACCTGACCATGCACTAATGCACGAGACCAGCTATCTAGAATTGGGAAAAGTGGATTGAATAGTTCAAGAGTTTTTAATTTTGCGTTCAGATCACTTGCCTCATAAAGAATTGGTGAGAGATAAAGGAGTGTACGAGTCATATATGGTAAGAAATTCGTAATATCTCTAAAATAGACATTGATGCATGAAATCGTGATTGCGAGCCCTAAAGCTAAAAGCATTGCTATCAGTAATACTGGAATCGCCCATAACATTTGCCATGAAAAAGGAAGACCCAGAATTGTTCGAATAAATATAAATACAGCCAGAGTTGGCAAGAATTTAATAATTGCAATCACAACAGCAGATATCGGAAGCATAATGCGCGGGAAAGCTGTGTTTAGAATTAAACGCTGTCCGGCAGTTATCGATTTCACTCCACCAGTAAGCGAGTTTGCGACTAAGTAAAAAAGGAACAGGGTTGCCGTCAAATGCGCATACCGTGTGCTGTCAGATGAGCCTCGAATAATGACAATGAGCAGGAAATAGACTGCAGACAAAAGAAGCGGATTCAAAATTAACCATAACTGACCAAATGCCGAATCAAAATGCTGCTCGCGTAACTCCGATCGTGAAAATTCAGATATAAAAGTGCGGCGTGACCACAAAGATTTCCAATATCTGCGAAGAGGCGGCAGGCCGGCGCGAAACGGCTCGTATACCTGCAGCGGAGTGGTCACGGTCGTAAGGCTACCTTAGGCACCAATGACTTTGGTGATGTTAGAAAGCCTATGCCCCATGTCATATGCATCGTGAGCAATATGAGTGGCAGGCAGACAAACTCTGCAAGTGATTTTCCGATTCTCGCCGATGCAGCAAGAATAAATAACGCATATGTCAAAGCTGGAATAAAAAGGAATGGCGAAACTAGAGCACCGAAAACAATAGATGCAAGAACTCCAAGAACTGTAAACGGGGGTGCTAAATATCTGTAATTAATTGTGCCCTCGTGCCGGCGTGAGACGACTCTGCGCCAACGACCATATTCAAAATATTGTTTAGCGAGAGCTTTTACAGATCCACGTGGTCGATATGTAACCACTAATCGTGGATCAAAATAAACGGTTCCCCCGGCGGCCCGCAATCGAAAATTCAACTCCCAATCTTGTGCGCGCGTAAATCTTTCATCAAATCCGCCAACTTCTAACAACGCTTGCTTTCTAAAAGCACCCAAATAGACAGTATCGACTGATCCTGCGCCGCCTCCAGTGTGAAAACGAGAGGCTCCAACGCCTAACGGGCTTCTCATTGCTCGTGCAACGCTTTTTTCGAAAGTACTCTGGCCTTGGGCAGCCATAATGCCGCCAACATTTACTGCACTCGATTCCTTCAAAATTTCATACGCCAATGCCAAGTAGTTTTTTGGGATTTTAGAGTGACCATCAACGCGAACAATGATTGAGTACCGTGTTGCGGCGAGCGCACAATTTAAACCAGCTGCAGTTCGGCCAGTTGGATTAGCAACAATGACAACACGTGAATCCTTCTTTTCTAATGCTTTGGCAATGTTCTCGGTCCCATCGCGTGATGGTCCAACTGCCAGAACAATTTCAAACTCCCCAGTGAAATCCTGATCAAGAATCGCATTCACAGCCTCTTCTAAATATTTAGATTCATTGAGAACTGGCAGGATGACAGAGATTTTGGGCTCCGGTGAGCCATATAACTCATTTGCTGATGTCGTCATAACCCCTACACCGTATCGCCCAAGTAGTCTTACCCGGTGAAAGCGACGCGACCTATACGAATTATTACATCGCTCTCCCTTGCTGTCGTTGCAATCTCTGCGTTTTCTTGGCTGGGTTTAGGCCAAGTCAGTGGAGCAATTAACCGTGTCGATGTTTTTGGTTCACTCACCAAGCGGCCCGATAAACCGTCATCTGCTCTCAACTATTTATTGGTGGGTTCAGATACACGTGCTGGATTAACGAAAGAACAATCAAAATTACTGCGGGTGGGAACTACTAAATCTGCAGCAGGTGCCCGCTCGGACACCATGCTGTTAGTTCATATTTCTAAGGCACGAGATAAAGCTACGATTATTTCTATCCCGAGAGATTCTCTTGTAACCATTCCTGAACATGAGTCTTCAACATATAAAGGCAGAATAATTCCAGCAGGCGCAGGGAAAATAAATGCAGCCTTTGCTTGGGGCGGTGCGCCTCTCTTAATTCAGACTATTGAACAAGAAACTAATATAAAAATAGATCACTACGTCGAAATCGGATTTGCTGGATTTGCCGGAATGGTTGATGCGTTAGGTGGAATCCAGGTTTGTTCAAAGAGAGATATTGATGATCCCAATAGCCACTTGGTTATGAGCGCTGGAATCCATACTCTCGATGGAGTAGAGGCACTCAAATATGTGCGAAGCCGTGATTTTGATGGAATGGGTGATTTAGGGCGCATGCAACGCCAACAACAGTTTATGAGCGCGGTATTGCGCAAGGTAACCAGCACAGGTGTATTACTCAATCCAATCAAGTTGGTGAACTTTTTTAATGCTGCCATAGCCACAGTGCAAACAGACTCGCAGCTCAATCGCGATGATCTCATTGTTTTAGCTAAGCAGCTTAAAAATCTTTCACCCACCAAAGTCCGCACTTTAACTATTCCGTTAGGCAATTCCAATGCTCGCGTATCTGGACTCGGATCAGTAGTGACTTGGGATTCTGTATTAGCGCCAGATCTATTTAATCGTTTGCGCGAAGATTTACCCTTAATCGATGAAGTAATCCCATCTCCATCTGCTTCATCGAGCGCTTCTCCAACTCCAACTGTGATTGATAAATTCAAGACTCGTACTGCTGATGAAAATCCTTGCGGAGCGCTGAAGTAAACTCACGCCTATGACTTTGACTCTTTCAGTAGTTGGTTGCGGCTATCTAGGCGCTACGCATGCAGCATGTATGTCTTCACTCGGCTTCACGGTAATTGGCGTAGATACTGACCCAAATAAAGTTGCGATGCTACAAAGAGGCGAACTGCCCTTTTATGAACCAGGTCTAGATACATTATTGGCTGAAGAGATGAAAACAGGACGTCTATCTTTTACAACTGATTTTTCTGCGGTTAAAGATGCAGATGTGCATTTTGTTTGTGTGGGGACTCCACAAAGCAAAGATGGCTTAGCTGCAGACCTAACTTATGTTCGTTCTGCTGTAGCCGAGATTGCTCCATATTTAAAAGATGGATCACTTGTAGTTGGAAAATCAACCGTGCCAGTAGGAACTGCGCAATCTCTGCGTGATCAACTTGCGGTGACTGCTCCTCAAGCAGATCTAGCATGGAATCCTGAGTTTTTGCGTGAAGGTTTTGCTGTCGAGGATACATTGACACCAAATCGTTTAGTTGTTGGAGTTGCCAACGATCGTGCAGAAGAAATTCTAAAAGAAGTTTATGAACCGATTATCGCTTTAGGTACTCCATGGATTCGAGCAGATCTACCAACGGCTGAACTTGTAAAAGTTGCCGCCAACTCATTTCTTGCGACAAAGATTTCATTTATTAACGCAATGGCTGAAGTTTGTGAAGCAGCCGGCGGAGATGTCACTGTGCTTGCAAAAGCTATTGGTTATGACCCACGTATTGGAAATAAGTTCTTACAAGCAGGAATTGGTTTCGGAGGTGGATGTTTACCAAAAGATATCCGAGCATTCATGGCGCGAGCTGAAGAATTAGGAGCCAAACAAGCACTTGAATTCCTGCGCGAAATCGATGCAATTAACTTGCGTGCACGTCAACGCGTTATTGATGTTGTTCGCTCGGAACTTTCAGAAGATCTAACTCAGTACAAAATTGCGGTCTTAGGTGCGACTTTCAAACCAGATAGCGATGACGTGCGTGACTCCCCTGCTTTAGATATTGCTGCACAATTACAAGCAGCTGGTGCAGCTGTCGTTGTTCATGACCCTAAGGGAATTGAACCTGCCCGCAAGCGTTTTCCAAAGCTTCAATATGCAGAAGTAATTAATGATGCTGTTAAAGGTGCAGATTTAATTCTTCACTTAACTGAATGGAAGGAGTATCGCGCTATTGATCCCTCAGCTATTTCTGAGTTAGTTAAAAACAAAATCATTATCGATGGTCGCAATATGCTCGATCGCGATTTATGGCGCAAAGCTGGCTGGAAGTTCCACGCATTAGGACGAAGTGATTAACGAGCAGCAAACAATTGATGCGCTCCTAGCTATGAAAACTTGGGCGGTAGTTGGTCTTGGAAATAATCCAGAACGTGCAGCTTTCGGCGTTGCCAAACTGTTGCAAGATAAGGGGCATCGAATAATCCCTGTGTATCCCCGTGCTGAAATTGTTCATGGTGAAGTTGGATATAAAACTCTTTCAGAGATTCCAGAATCAGTTGATGTTGTTGATTGCTTCGTTAACTCAAGCCTTGTTGGAAAGGTAGTTGATGAAGCGATAGCAATTGGTGCAAAAGCTGTGTGGTTGCAATTAGATGTTATTGATCATGAAGCGGTTGAGCGTGCACAAAAAGCTGGATTGCTCACAATTATGGATCGTTGCCCTGCAATTGAATACCAAAGGAAAAGCTAGAAACCAGTCTTGTTAGTACGGCGAGCATTTAGGCTCGCACCTTTTGCTTTCGCTTCACTATTTATTTCTTTCAATGCATCGCCAACCTTGACGCTAATTGCAGCATCTGAAATACCTAAAATACGCGCAGCTAACAATGCTGCATTTTTTGCGTTTCCCACACCTACAGTTGCGACTGGAACTCCTGCCGGCATTTGAACGATAGAAAGCAATGAATCCATTCCATCAAGATTTTTTAGCGCTACTGGAACTCCGATAACAGGCAATGTGGTCAAAGATGCGACCATGCCAGGCAAATGTGCCGCACCGCCCGCGCCAGCGATAATTACTTTAAAACCTTTCGCCCTTGCAGTTTGTGCAAACTCAACCATTTCAAGTGGCATGCGATGGGCAGAAACAACATCTGCTTCATAAGAAATTCCTAGTTGATCTAAAGTTTTTGCCGCTTCTTCCATTACCGGCCAATCAGAGTCTGAACCCATGATGATTGCTACATCACTCATCAATTTCTCCGCTCATGTAATCAAGGGCATGTTGAACTTCTTGGGTTAATTCTACGAGGTTATCGCCCAGCAAATTAACATGGCCAATCTTGCGTCCTGGGCGTACATCCTTCTTGTAGTGATGAAACTTCAAGGCCGGTGTGCGAGCCATTAAGTGGAGATATGGACGATACATGTCCTTTTTTTCAGCACCCAAGATATTTCCCATGACTGCAATTGGCGCAGTCATGGTGGGATTGCCAAGAGGTAGATCAAGAACTGCACGCAGATGTTGTTCAAACTGAGAGGTGACCGAACCTTCAATTGTCCAGTGGCCCGAGTTGTGTGGACGCATTGCTAGCTCATTAATAAAGAACTCTTTACCTTTAACAAAGATTTCAACTGCCATCACGCCAACAACACCAATTTCGTTGGCTATATCAAGTGCAAGTTTCTGCGCTTTTTCACTCATCTCGTTGGAAAGCTCTGGCGCAGGAGTAATTGTCATTGTGCAAATGCCATCTCGCTGCACAGTTTGTGTTGGTGCCCACGTCGTTGCTTGACCATGCGGTGATCGAGCGACCATTACCGCTATTTCATAATCAAAATCAATAAGCTCTTCAACTAATACTTTTCCAGCTTCTTTGAGAATTGCTGCTAATTCATCACTGCTGTTAACTTTCCAAACACCGCGACCGTCATAACCGCCTGAGATAGCTTTAGCAATGACTGGGAATTCTGTAACTTCTTGGGCCTGTGTAACCACTGCATACTTTGGCGAAGGAAAATTAGCCAAACGATCACGCATTGCTGCTTTATCTTGAGAATATACAAAGCTTGCCGATCCTGGACGAACAACTATTCCATCAGCTTCTAGGCTCTTAATGATGCTCAGCGGGATAAGTTCGTGCTCAAAAGTTATGACATCACATTTGCGAGCAAAGGCACGAACGGTCTCAAGATCTCTGTAATCTCCAACAATATGATTAGTTATTTGTGCAGCACTATCGTCAGAATTATTTGCTAGTAATAAAAGCTTGATGCCAAGAGCCGCGGCTGGTGCAACGCTCATACGGGCTAGTTGACCAGCACCGATTACACCAACTGTTGGGAATTGATCGCTCACAGGCTTATCGTAGATGAACTACGTCGCCAGCCTGAACATGTGTACCGGAGTCGAGTATCAACTCTCCTAAGGCTGAAATATCGACGGCAACTCCTTTTTCAATTAAATCATTTGGGTAGTGGATCTGAACTTTTGTTCCAAGGGTTCCGCACAAGGATTTGTACATATCGGCTACAGAATCATCCCCCTGATCCCAAGCAGTAAAAATACTTTCAAACTCCGTTAGAACATTGGCTAATAGATGATTTCTATCAATATCAGTTACGCCTTCGATTGCAAGTGACGTGGCTGTTGGCACAGGTAATTCATCGTGCGTCATTCCTACGTTAATTCCAATACCAACGACAACTCCATCGCCTGTAATTTCAGCGATTAATCCTGAGACTTTCTTCTCATTAATCAAAATATCGTTGGGCCACTTAACGGTAGCCTTATAATTCTTCAGAGATTGAGCAACTGATATACCTGCAATTAAGGGAATCCAACCCCAGTCCTCTTTTTTCCTCGCAGGTTTCAAATAAAACGAAAACAAGAGCGCGGTATTTTTTGGTGCTTCAAAAGTCCGCGACATTCTTCCACGTCCTGCTCTTTGAAAATTAGCAGTAATGACATCACCGGGTTTTACTTTTCCAGCATTAGCTCGTGTCACTAATGCGCTCTGAGTCGATGCGGTGACATCAACCACGCTTACTCGCCAGTACTGCGTAGTTAATGAGTTGATCAGCGCCTTATCTAGTGCCGCTCTTAGCATTTGCTTGCCCATGACATGTACCGTAGGGGTATGAGCCGTGATCTGCATACAACTGCCGGAAAA
>WLIQ01000044.1 GCA_009726135.1 Actinomycetota bacterium
AAAGCGATCTTCAACTGATGAAGAACTCTTTCGAGCCCCCCACCGGAATCGGACCGGTGACCTTTTCCTTACCATGGAAACGCTCTACCAACTGAGCTAGGGGGGCAGGTCGAACGCTGAGCGTACAGGCAAATAACTACTTTGGAAAAATCACCTATCTATTGGGCTGGATTTAGCGTGATTTTGCCAGTTGTTTCGCGGGCCAACATCGCCTGATGCGCAGCAGTGGCCTGACTTAAGCCAAATGTTGCACCGATAACTGGTTTCAACTTTCCATCAATTACTAATGAAAATAGTTCGGCAATTACATCATTGAGTAGTTCTTTGTTTCCAAAGCAATGTACCAGCCAAAAACCCGTAACCGTCTTGGTGCCACCCATTAACACACCTGGATGAATAGGCGTTGGCGCAGTTCGTGATGCCATTCCGAATGTAACTAATCGACCAAAGGGTGCAAGGGCTTCCAAACTTGCATCAAATGTTTTTCCACCAACCATTTCAAGGACTAAATCCACTGGCTTCCCACCATTTGCATTAAGAATTGCTGACGCTAGTTTGTCTTGATCGGCATCTATTACAACATCTGCACCTAAAGAAGTTGCAAGAGCTCGCTTACTTTCATTTGAAGCAACTGCAATAACTTTTGCTCCCCACATCTTTGCCAATTGAATTGCAATTGTTCCCACGCCACCCGCTGCTGCATGGATTACAACGTTCTCACCTTTTTTAAGATGACCAACAGTTTTCAAAATGTGCCATGCTGTAGTGCCCTGAACCAACATGCAGAGTGCTTGTTCATCACTAACACCGACTGGAATCTCAATCATTGCAGCTGAATGTGCCACTGCCTTTTGTGCATATCCCCCACCATCAACTGGTGCAAGTACACGACGACCATTTGCCAGACCAACAACTTCAAGGCCGGGAATAAGTGGCAGCTTCTGTGGAGAAAGATATGAGTTTTCTGTTTGATGTGTATCGGCATAATTAATTCCGATAGCAGTTACTTCAATTAACTCTTGTCCGGGACCAGCAATTGGATCTGCAAGATCCACTAAGTGCATGGAATCTGGACCACCAAATGCGGTGATTTGAATTGCCTTCATCATCAATCCCCTTAGTGGCCCTGGCAACGCTCTGATTCTGGCACACCAGCTAATGCTTCTTCGATGTGTTCTCCGCATCCAGCCCAAGTCTGCTTGCCGCATTTATTACAGGTTACTGGTGAACACATAAGAATCTCTTTTCTCTAATCTCGGGTTTTACTCTACAGCCTTCCAGCTTGATGCACGCGTTTTAAAAACTCTTGAGTCTTTGCGTTCTTAGGAGCATGTAAAACTTCTTCAGCGCTACCTCTCTCAAGGATATTTCCAGATTCTAGAAAGCAAACTTCGTCGGCGACTTGAGTAGCAAAACCCATTTCATGCGTTGCTAAAACCATTGTCATTCCATCGCTCTTCAAATCACGAACAATACTTAAGACCTCATTAACTAAAACTGGATCAAGGGCTGAAGTAATTTCGTCGAGCAAAAGCAATCGAGGATTTAGTGCAAGAGAGCGAATAATGGCAACGCGTTGCTGTTGTCCCCCGCTAAGCCGATCTGGATACTGATCGGCTTTATCTGATAAATCAAAACGCTTCAGCAACGCAAGTACAGCAGTTACCGCTTCATCTTTGTTCTTACCTTGAACTTTCATTGGTGCCAAAGTGATATTTTCAAGAACTGTCTTGTGTGGAAAAAGATTAAACGACTGAAAGACCATTCCGAGTTTGCGGCGTACTTCATCAACATTTATTAGCGGATCTGAAATCTCTTCACCATCTAGAAAAATCTGGCCATCATCAATTGACTCAAGCAAATTTATACAACGCAGCAAAGTTGATTTTCCAGAACCTGATGCACCGATTAACACCGTAGCCGTATGTTCAGGAACTGATAGTGATAAATCATTAAGTACGAGCTCGGTACCAAAAGATTTACGGATGTTGCTCAGCTCTAGGACGTTGGCCATTAGATCACACCTTCAGAACTCTGAGCATTAGTACGAGCCCGTATCGCCCGATCGGTGTAGCGGGTCATTGGAATAGTGATGAGCAAGAACATTATTGCTGCCACAACATATGGCGTGTAATTAAAGGTTCTTGAGGCATTTATCTGCGCGGCTCTCACAGCATCTGTAACACCCAGAATTGAAACTAAACCAGTGTCCTTTAGCAGTGATACAAAGTCATTTAAAAGCGGTGGAACAACTCGACGAATTGCCTGTGGTAAAACCACATAACGCATAGTCTGTCCTGAAGTTAAACCCAATGACCTTGCAGCTGCGCGCTGGCTAGGGTGAATTGAAAGAATTCCACTTCGAATAACTTCGGCAACGTAAGCCGAATAAGTTAGAACAACTGCAACGGTGCCAAGAAAAATTACATTGCTAGGAATTCCATGGAGGCGAAGAGCTGGTACGCCAAAGCCAACTAGCAAAATAATCAGAATGAGGGGGGCACCACGAAAAATATCAACGTAGGCTGTTGCTAGAAATCTGAAAGGTGTAAGTGCTGGGGATTTAGTAGTTCGTAAAAGAGCTAGGCCCAAGGCGATTATTCCGATGCAAAACCCACCGATAAATGTCAGTTGAAGATTAATCCATAAACCAGCAATAACAGTTGGAAAAACTTCACGCCCATAGTTGATATCGAAAAAAGTTTTCTTAACAACTGTCCAGCCTGGTGATGTAATGGTGATACTTACCAGTGTCCCAAGGACCAATAATGTTGAAACTGCGGCAATGATTCCTTGCCGTCTACTTATTCGCTTACGTGCTCTACGTCTTTGGATTTCACGTGAGCTTGGCGACCAAGCAGAGTTAATTCGCTCTGACATGGTCGCCAAACTACCGTGTTTACTTCTTTTTTACCTTTATGGCTTCAGTACTGGCGCGCCAGCATCTGTTGCAAGCCACTTATCTGTAATAGCTGCCAATGTGCCATCAGTAGTGATTGCATCAACTGCTCCACTCACACATGAAGTCAATTTGCTGTCCTTTGCTAGCAAGAGACCAAATTGATCACCTGAACCAGTTGAAGGCAACTGTCCAACAATGATTCCATTTGGAACTTCAACACCAGAAAGATAGAAAGCAGTTGGTAGATCTACTACCAAACCATCAATCTGCTTGTTCTTCAGTGCAGAAACACCTGCAGCATTATCGTTAAATACCTGTGGCTTTGCACCAATTTGATTGCTGATTGCGTCAAGTGATGTTGTGCCCACTGCAGCTCCAAGCTTCGCGCCCTTTAGATCTGCAAGTGATGTCTTACCATCAATCTTGCTGCCCTTGAAGGAGACGATTGCCTGAGGAGCTGTGTAATAAGGAGAAGAGAAATCAACTGCAGTCTTGCGCTCATCTGTTATCGAGAACTGCTGCAAGTTAAAGTCAAAGTTCTTATCGCCTGGTGTGACAGCTGAATCGAAAGTTGTACGAACCCATACAACTTCATCATTTGTAAATCCAAGTTGTTTAGCAACTGCATAAGCAACTGCGCCTTCGAAACCATTTCCAGTTTCTGGCTTGTCATCAATAATCCATGGGTAGTAGGCAGGCTCGCCAGTTGCAATTGTTAGCTTGCCTGATGTGACTGTTGCAAGATCTGCTTTTGCGCATGATGCCGCTGAATCAGTTGCTGCTGAATCACTCTTTGCACAGCCAGATAATGTAAGTGCGGCTGCAATAACAACAGCTGCGAAAATTCCAAAACGTTTCTTCACGATTACTCCTCAAAGTGGGTGGATATGACTCAACTTTAATTGACCAATTTAAAGATGTCTACATGCAGGTCATTTGCATTATTGATTAACACGCTCAAAACTTCTTTAAAACCTTGAATCCACCGTCAACAATAATGTCGGTCCCAGTTACATAAGACGAATGGTCGCTAACTAGGTAATGGACTACCTCTGCCACTTGTTCAGAAGTTCCAATCTTTCCAATTACATTTGCCTCCTCAACACTTCGCAAAAATTCTGATGCCTGCTCAGTATTCATGCCAGCTAAATCTCTACGGAGCATCGGTGTATCGATTGTGCCAGGGGATACGGTGTTGACTCGAATATTATCTTTTCCAACTTCAAGAACTAGGGTGCGGGCGGCAGAGTTAAGAGCAGCTTTTTGTGAAGCATAAACTACACAGTTCTTCAAACTCAATTCTGATTGAACTGAAGAAACAAATACAATTTTTCCACCCTCTAATCGCCGCATATGTTTAATAGCTTCTTGAGCACAGTAAATTGATCCAATAAAATTCACATCAATCAATCTTCGCATTTGTGAATCTGTCATTTCTATAAAATCAACATACAACCCAATACCGGCTGCAGTAACTAATATTGAGCATTGACCTAATTCATTTTTCATTTTCTCAAAAGATTCAATTACATTGCGCTGACTCGCAATGTCACATTTATCAGTCCTTATATCTAATTTAGATTTCTTAGCAATTTCTTGTAAATCAATTAGACCTTCATCACTTGTGTCGACACCCCATACTTTCGCCCCCGACTTAGCCAAATCAAGAGCAATAGCTTTTCCCATGCCTGAAGCCGCTCCTGTTACAAAGGCGACCTGACCATTGAATTCTACGAGTGAGCTGTCAATAAAATCTTGAGTTGTCATAATATGATGTTATAACAAATCAAAATTTTGGCAATACCCAGAGGCTAAAAAACTAGTAATGGTATTCCTTCTAGATCTGTTTCAATTTGAGCTACATCCCACCGTCCGAAATTTGGCCAAACTAATAAATTTCTATTTGGCCCTGTTAAGACTGTGTTTGTTGGTGCAGCAACGTATGTTCCCTCATCATCTTGAGCCAAGACTGTTAAACCGTTCGAATCCCACAAATAGATTACATCTGGTCGATAACAACTAATAACAAGGGCTCCTGATGTTGTGACAGTGACACCGTCGGGCACTGCATCCATTTGACATAGAACTTTCACTTCACCTGCGGAAGAATCTTTATTGATTGCGATGCTACTCAATTTTCCAGGAGTACTTTCTAGAACTAATAATGACTTTCCATCAGCACTTAATGCCATGCCATTAGGAAAATCTGGGCACATTCGTGACCACATGCTTGAAATTCCATTTGTATCTACTCTGATTATTGTTCCTTCAGATTTTTTCCAATCTCCGGAATCTGAAAAAACGTATGACCCATCAGGTAAGAAGCAGCCCCAATTGGGAAGATTAAGTGGAACTCCATCAACACTATTGCAGAATACTTCCCACGTTTTGCTTTCTAAATTAACTTCCCAAACTGTCTTTGCTGCAGCATCACACACAAGCAAATTTCCATTGCTTCGAATTGATAAGCCCAGTAAAATTCCTCCTGCTGCACTCTGAGCAACTACATCTAATTTTCCGTCAAGGGTAAGGCGATATATTTTTCCAGATTCACTTCCCAAATAAATTTCGCCCCTAAGCCCCACACATAATCCTTCAGAGTGATCTATACCGGAAGCAAGAGTTTTTATATCTTTATGCTCGTATTTTGCTTTCATAATTAGTGGTTAATCGTTCCAGGCCAGGTACCCAATCCCTCTGTTACATCTCTGAGCAACCACAGTTGCCCGCCCATACTTGGGTCAGATGAATCGGCTAACACGCCTGCATCAGTCATATAGAGATCTGACCCAGAAAAAACACAGTTAGTTGGGATAACGCCAAGCTTTAAGAATTGATCGTAACTTCCATCTTTGTTCACAACATCAATTCCACCACCATTTACCGTGGTAACGAATAATCTTCCATCTGCTGCAACGGCCATTCCGTCAGCAACAGGTTTGTCTCCAGGCAATTTACAGATATCAGTAATTTTTAGGGTGTCAGGATTTAGTCGACGAACCATTCCTGTGTATGACTCTGCCCAAACAACGCTTCCATCGGCCTCAATAGCAATTCCATTGGGGAAGGTTGGAGGAGATAGTTCTGCTAAAAGTCTGCCTGACCCATCAGCAGAGAGTTCAAACAAATAAGAAGGTTCAGGATTATCAGGTCGATAAGTTCCTGGATCGGTAAAATAGAGCTTTCCATTTTTACCAAAAACCAAATCATTTGGACCATTGAATTTTATGCCATCTATTTCACTACAAATAATTTGAGCCTTAGCTCCCTCTTTTTCAATTACTTGGATCGATGGTGTGACCATTTCTTCTGCACGCCATGGACCAGTTGTTCCTCCATTTTGGCAGACATACATCGCCCCGGCAGTTCCGACAACACAACTATTTGGACCACCTGCAGTGTATGAATATCTAGAAACGCCTTTACCTCGCTCCCAAACACTTACTTGACTGCGGTAAGTCTCAACGAAACACACGCGCCCATCCGGTAATACAGCTGGACCTTCTGCCCAACCTAAACCTTCGGCAAGAAGTTCTGGTTCTTTATTCATTTCTCCTCCTTATTTAACTGCTCCCGCAGTGATTCCTTGAACTATGTGTTTTTGTATTGCCATTGATCCAATAAGGAGCGGGATTAATGTAACCACACCGACTGTTGCAGCAACATTCCAATCAATTGGGCGTTGTGCACTAATGAGACCTGCATCTGCAATTGGGACTGTTTTGAGCGCTTCAGAGTCAATGACATACATTCCTATCAAGAATTCATTCCAAATAAATATAGCCGCAAAAATACCTGCTACAACTATCCCAGGCCGGACTAATGGCAGAAGAACCTGGAGCAGAGTACGCCACTTATTTGCACCATCAATTTCAGCTGCCTCATCAATTTCAGTTGGAATTTCATCAAAGAATCCAATGAGGATCCAAATAACGAGTGGGAGTGAGAACGCTACATAAGGAATAATTAAGCCAATTCGAGTATTAGCGACATGTAAAAAACGCATACTTAGCAATATAGGTACTGCAACAGCAACGGGAGGCATAAATCTTAAACTTAAAATAGTTGTTGAAATGCGCTCTGAACCTTTTATTTTCAGGCGCGAGAGAGTGTAAGCGGCAGGTGTTCCAATTAATAATGAAAGTATCACAACAACTGAAGTGATAATTAAAGTATTAATTGTGCTTGAAACATAACTTCTCTCGAATAGAACTTCTTTATAATTTTCAACGACCACTGACCACTCGATTTTGAGTGAAGGTGGAACATCCCCAATATCGATTCTTCTTTTTGTCGAAAGTAAGAATAAATAAGCAATTGGAAAAATCCCAACAATGGCAATAACTATAAGTGTTACGTACGAAACTGTTCTACTGGCCACCCTAGACAAAGTTGTCATTTAATGATTTCTCCTGACTGGAATCCATTTTAAGAGAACAGAAAATCCAATAGTTGCCATTATTACCATGATGTAGGAAAGCGCAGATGCGAATCCATACCTGTAATACACAAAACCATTTTCAAATGAATAAAAACTCAGGGTTGTTGTCGATCGACCCGGTCCACCAAAAGTGAGTCCATAGACTAAGTCAAAAGTTCTAAATGAATCGATTCCTCTAAATATTGCGGCAAAAACAACTGCTGATGACACAAGGGGTAGGGTTATATATCGAATAATTTTTAAAGGTGATGCTCCATCTACACGAGCAGATTCAAATACATCCGTAGGTAGGGCTTGATATCTAGCAAAAACAACAACAAATATAAATGGTGTCCACTGCCAAATATCCACAAATATCAGGGTCCACAAACTCCACTTGGGATCAGCTAGCCAAATCGGTGGGCTATCAATTCCAATCAGCCCGATAAACCAATTGAACAAACCCCATTGTGGATTAAGAAGTGCTCTCCACATAAGACCAACCACTACAGGGTTGAGAATCATGGGTGTAATCAAAATTGCCCTGACAAACTTGGAACCTCTAAGTTTTTGACCAAAAAATATTGCTAATGAGACACCAGCTACAACCTCAACTATTAGAGCGACACCAACCATTACTCCTGTTACAAGAATGGAGCTCCAGAAAACTTTATCTGAAAGGATTTCTTTATAATTTCCCAACCCTAAAAAATTCCACTTGCCTGCAACTCGGTCAAATTCGAAAAAAGAAATCCCTAGGCTGTAGAGCAATGGAAAAACCGAGAAAAGTCCTAGGTAAACAATTGCAGGGCCAATTAGGGTTTTAGTTTCATGTTTTAACAGAAAACTTTTTGAATTTGAAATTTTAGTTATCCCTCAGTCTTCAGTTACAAGAAGTTAACGGACTCCCCAAGTTATGGAGAGTCCGTTAACTACCTTAGTTATTTATGCTAGGTGTCCAGCGCGCTTCAGGATTTTTTCCCATGAAGCTTGAGCATTGGCACATGCTTGCTTAGCAGTTTGACTGCCAATAATCGCTAGGTTGAATTCACGTGCTGCTTCACCTACTAGTTCGAAGCATTCTGGAATCAAAGCAACATCAAGCATCTTTGCATTTTCCATGGCCTGTCCCGCCACTTTCAAATATGGGTACTTCTTGTTTAGCGCAGCATCGGCATAAGTACTACGACGATTTGGATCTGTCTGGAAGTTATCCATTTGATACTTATCGAATGAAGCACTGGTGATGTACTGCATGACCATCCAGGCAGCATCCTTGCGCTTCTTTGGAAGATTCTTTGGAATACCAAGTCCCCAACCTCCACGAATAGGGCGGCCTGTTGTATTGGCATCTCCAGGGATCTGAACTGCGCCAATTTTTGAAGCTACCTTTGATGTTTCTGGGTTGAATGCTGATCCAGCAATTGTTGACCAGCACAACATCAGTGCTACGTCACCACGTGAGAACGCATCAACTGATTCAGTGAAGCCAAATGAGCCAACACCCTTAGGTGAAACTTCAGCACAATCAATCATGTGTTGAACTGCACGAACAGCTGTAGAACCGTTCAAATTTGGCTTGTAATTCTTGGCACCTGGGGTACCAGACATTAATTTTCCACCCATTGATGCAAAACGGGCATACCAGTCAACCAAAATAAGTGACACATCATTTGCGGCAATCATGGTTGTTCCTGAAACTCCACCTGTATTTAATTTACGTGCAGCATCAATGTAGTCATCCCAGCTCTTAGGGACAGGAATTCCTGCGGCAGATAGCAAATCCTTGCGGTAGAACATAATTACAGAACCAGAGTGGATTCCAGGAATTAGGTAAACATCTTTACCACCGAATTTGTTATTAGCAACATCGTAGCGACTTGTGTAATCAAGTTGGCCTGCAGGAAAATCTGCTGGGTAATTGTAAGTTGGAGCCGTCAATTCCTTGTTGGCAATGTAGTCATTTAGTTTTGTAAACAGTCCGCCGCCAACAACTCCTGAAACTGTAAAACCTAAGTTGTCGATAATGTCATACTCTGAAGTTGACGCACGCAAAACAGATTGAATTTTTTCTAACTGTGCTCCAAGTGCTAGGGCAGTTACTTCAACTTTAATTCCGTGTGTCTTTTGAATGTAAGAGATCTTGTCTTTGATGCCTTCCTGATCTCTTTCGCCATCGACCAATAGAATTTTTACAGTAGTTCCTGCAAATTTCTTTGGGTTGTATGCGGCTGCAGATGCTGACTCAGCCATACCCACAGAACTTGCACCGGCAACTGCTGCTGCAGTTGCTCCAACTTTAAGGAAATCTCTACGATTGACGCCGTTGTCACTGGAATCAGTGGCGGGTGCTCCGACTTTATCCTTCATTTTCGCTCCTATGTCTGAGGTTAATTGTGCAATCACTTGACCAGCCAATCCCTGGGGTAAAACTGACTGGCTTGTAGTAAATGAAAATTAGACCTCCGCGAGAGCCAAGTCAAGCGTTTGACTAGTGGAATTTTGGGGTTTTAGGGGAGATTTTACTTAAGGCAGGCGGCCGGAATTTGATCTAGTGCGCCTAATTGATCGGTAACCTGCTGTTTTGTTATCCATTCGTAATCTACGAGTTTGCCAAGCCCAACAGAGGTTGTAAGAGGCTTCATCATCCCATTTTCAATAACGGGTTGTTCCAGACCATCATCCATTGGGTGCACACCCGTGCCAGGAATTCCCCATTCAATTGGTACATCCTTAAAGCCAAAAATAGGAAGTAGTCGCGAGTGCAAATGCGGAAACATGTGTGGTGAAACTTTAACTTGTGCATCACGCGCGCGTTGTAATGACTTCTTTAAACCAGTCACTCCTCCGTTGGTTGTTGCATCGACTCTAATTATGTCTACAGCACCTGCGGTCAGAAGTGCCTCTGGATGATAAGAGCCACCTTGCTCATCACCCATTGCAACTGGAGTTTTCGATCCGGCTCTCACTCTAGCTACCATCCCTGCATCACCAGGTGGGACTACATCTTCAATCCAACCAAGATTTAAATCTCTAATTCTCTTTTCAAAATCAAGCACCGCTTCACTTGATCTTAGGACCATATTAATATCAAAGCCCACCCAATCATTTGGTGCAGCTTCTCGGGCCGCTCTCAAACGTGCTTCAGATAGTTCAAGATCCGGAGAAATAGGAATTTTAAATCTATTCCATCCCCTTTTCTGCAAATCCTTTATCTGTTCAACAAGTTCATCAGGTTGCATGGTGGGTGGATATCCAACTATTGCTGTTGCAGGCAGATCACAAAGTTCGCCTCCAAGTAATTCCTGAAATGATTTGTTTGTAATTCGGCCCAATGCATCCCAGCATGCAATATCAACCAAAGAAAGAGCGCGCATTCCTATTCCTGCGGCATGAACTGCATGGTTTGTCCAAAGCGCACCATAAAATAAATCACTTGGATCAGCTAGTTCTTTGCCTACATAACAAGGCGCAATCGAGCGATGAACAATTGCACTTATAGGTCCGTCTCGGGTTAACCCGTAGGCAAAGCCTGCAGTGCCATCTTCTAAATCCACACGTACGAGAGCAAATTCCCGATGGTCCATGATCCAATTGCCATAAACAATGGGTACAGGCAATATGTGGTTAATTGTTGCGACACTTACTTTCGTAATCTTCATATTTTAGGCAATCAGATATCCGTCGTCACACATGACAGTGTGACCATTTACCAAGAGAGATGCATCGCTTCCCAAGAATATTGCTGCTCCAACTAATTCTCTTGGTAAGCCCAATCGGTCTCTCAGCATTCTGCCTTTAATGAAATCTGCTGTTACAGATGTAGTTGTGGCCGCTTTTTTAGTAAGTGGAGAGTCCATTAAAGTTGGACCTATTCCGTTAACTCTTACGCCCCTAGCTCCCCACTCCAAAGCAAATGACCTTGTTAATTGAACAACTCCACCTTTTGATGCCAAATACGCACTCGCTAGTGGATATGCATTAAAGCCACCAATTGAAGCAATATTAATAATGCTGCCCTTCTCTTGCTTTAACATGATGTTGCCAAAAACCTGCCCAGCTAAATATGTTCCTTTTAAATTTAGATTCAAAATAAAATCTAATTTATCTTCTGGAAAATCTTCTGCCGGACATCGAAAAGCTGATCCTGCACTATTGACCAAGATATCTACTCTTGAAAAACTCTTGAGTACTTCTATTGAAGTTGAGGTCAAGTTTTCTTTTGAGGTTACATCACACTTAAAACTCTTTACGGTGCCACCTTGTGAATTAATTATTGACTCTGTCTCACTCATTCCATCAGTGTTTACATCTAATAGTGCTACCTTCACACCGACTTGCGCATAACCAATTGCAATGGCAGCCCCTAGACCACTACCGCCACCGGTCACCACTGCTACTCGATCCTTTAAATCAAAAAGAGTTGAGGCATATCCTTCTGGAACTACATCAGAATCACTCATTTCCAATTTAACCTTTCGCGCTCACATGTTGCATTAGTGTGCTCAATTCTGGGCCGTCACTAGCCAAAACTGTCTTTATAGCTTCTGTAACCCGATCTGCTATATCTGACTTCATCTTTTCTAGGTCCGCTTCACTCAA
>WLIQ01000045.1 GCA_009726135.1 Actinomycetota bacterium
TGGCATTGTCCGCATGTTGCTAAAGAGGCAGCAGTTGTCTTCCACTGGCTACGGCGTGAGCGCGTCTTTGAACGCGACATTTTTCGCTTTGGTACTGGCACGGTTCGAACCTCTTCTTATCTATTTCTACAAGCAGCGGTGGCTGCAAGGGGTAAGTATCCCCCAAAAGCGCTAATTCTTGAAATCGAGCCTTACTCCAGATCCAGGCCAGTTAAGCCCGCCCATCTGGCATCTATAACCTCATGAGCGTGGTCTGCCGGCAGCTCGGCCCACTTACCCCCGCATTCTGGGCATAGACCTGGACAGTCATCGCTACACAGCGGATTAATAGGAAGGGCCAAAACAATTGCATCTCGGATAGGCGGCTCAAGATCCATGACATCGCCATCCATCATCAGCTCATCTTCTTCGCCGAATTGATCATCATCATCTGGTTTCTTCTTCTTCTTTGGCCGTTGTGTCTTTTGTTCGTAGTAGTAAAGCTCTTGAATAGTTCGCTCAATTTCAATTTCAACTGGATCTAAACAGCGCGTGCATTCCCCTTTTGCTACAGCAAAGATTTCGGCAGTAAGCAGAACCCCTTCAGTCACTGATTCCAAACGTGCATCAACCTCAATTACCTCACCTACTGGAACTGAAAGTAAATCAATGCCCATCTTTGCTGGAACTTCTATATCAAGTTCGTATTCCTTCATCTCCCCTGCGCGTCTGGCAAGTTCGTGAGTATTTAACTTATAAACCTCGGGTAGGCGCGCCATAGAAATTAGTCGGCATCTGAAAGCTGAGATAGGACATCTTTATCATTTGCACCAGCTAGGCGTTCACGGCCTCGAGCAACTGCATCTTGAGTCTTATTTAAAATTACTTCCAATGTTGCAAGCCGGGCATCAATATATTCTTCGACCTCTTGCTTTTCTTGTTCGCCCAAGCCACGGGCATCATCAATAATTTTGCGCGCCTCATCTCGAGCCATTTGAACGATTGAAGTCTGCTCAACCATTCGGGCTACATCTTCACGAGTCATGGCAATCATCTGTTCGGCGCTCACACGGCCTTCTTCAATAATTGCATCGCGCGCGGCAAGAAGTTTTTGCGCTGACTCAAGGTCAGAAGGCAGTGCGGCACGAACTTCATCGAGTAGTTCTAGCATTTCACCACGATGCACAACACAACTTGCAGATAGAGGGACCCCTCGAGCTTCTTCCACCATTGTGATTGCCGAAGCTAATTTTTCTACTGAATCCATGTGATTACTTCCCTGCTACTCGAAGTTTGAGTGCTTCATTAACCGATGGCGGCACCATCGTTGAAACATCTCCACCGTAATGGGCAAGCTCTTTAACTAAAGATGACGATAAGAACGAGTGTGTTGGCGCCGTTGCCATAAACATTGTTTCTACACCAGAGCCTTGTAAATTCACTTGAGCCATTTGAAGTTCATAATCAAAGTCGGTCACCGCACGTAAGCCTTTTACAATTGCTTGAATTGAATTGCTCTTGCAATAATCAACAAGTAAACCCGACCATGAATCAACCGTGACATTAGGCAAATTTGACGTCGTTGCTCGGATCATTTCGATGCGTTCGGCAACGGTGAAAAGTGAGGATTTAGTGCGGTTTTCTAGGACGGCAACAACAACTTCATCAAAGTGGGCACTTGCTCGGGCAATGATGTCGATATGACCGTATGTGATTGGATCAAAGGATCCGGGACAAACTGCGCGTCTCATGGCCTAAACGCTAGCAAGAGATGCCCTAGTTATCCATTCTCAGGCGTGTAATTGCCATAAAAAATCGTGGCCTGGCCATAATTTCGTTCTCGTACTGCGCTAAAACCTTGTGGCCACGAAAAATTAGAACGCTTCGAAGTTCGTTCTACTGCAATTAATGCATCATCTTTTAAGAATCCGCCCACGTTTAACTTCGTAAGAATCTCTTCTACTTCAGCATCTGAGAAATCAAATGGCGGATCGACATAAATAATGTGATATTTCTCTTTTGGGGGGTCGCTGACAAAGCGCTGAGCCGACATTGAATAGAGGTGAAACTTTCCAAACGGCTTATTCTTGTTTACAAGTTCAAAGTTATTCTCGATTGTCTTTTGTGCATCGACATCTTTCTCGACAATGTGCACAAGGCTTGCCCCGCGCGAAAGAGCTTCAAGACCGATTGCACCTGAACCACCGAAAAGATCCAGAACATGCAGTCCTAAGAAATCACCAAACTCTGAAAGAAGTGAAGAGAACAGACCTTCTCGCGCTCGATCAGAAGTTGGACGGGTGGCACCGGCTACTGTCCCAAGAGTTCGACCTTTGGCAACGCCTGCAATGATTCTCAACTCTTTTAGCCCTTATCTAAATAATCTACAGCCATGTCACGTTGCATAGCGTTTAGTTCACTTCTAAGCCCAGGATAACTTGATAAGTCTAACGAAGTAGCAATCAAATCCTGCGCTTGGGTCCGGGCCCGCTCAATCAAATCTTCATCACGTATGACTCGCAAGAGGCGAAGATGCGAAGCTGTGCCTGACTGAGTTGCACCAAGTACATCACCTTCTCGACGTTGCTCAAGGTCGATTCGTGAGAGTTCAAATCCATCTAAAGTTGCGGCAACTGCATCTAAACGCTCACGTGCAGGAGTTTCGGCCAATGAGTTTGTGACAAGAAGACATAAGCCCGGTGAATCTCCACGACCGATTCGTCCTCGTAACTGGTGCAGTTGCGAAACACCAAAACGATCAGCATCCATGATCACCATGATTGTCGCATTAGCCACATCCACGCCTACTTCAATTACTGTCGTCGAAACTAAAACATCGATTTCGCCTGCTGCAAAGGCTTTCATCGTCGAGTCTTTTTCTTCACTACTTAAACGCCCATGCAGCATCGCTACTTTGAGACCGGCCAAATCCCCACCATGTAAGCGAGGCGCTAGCTCTTCTACCGATGCGATGTCACTGGATTCTGTTCCGAAAAGAAAATCGATATCTGCGTTTTCATCATTGCCGGCTGCGATGCGCGGAGCAACAACGTAGGCCTGATGGCCCTGTGAAACTTCTTCACGAATGCGCTGCCAAGCTCGTTCTAGGAATGCTGGTTTTTCCATTACCGGAATTACATGAGTAGTGATCGGTTGTCTGCCTAAAGGAAGTTCTCGCAGAGTAGAAACGTCTAGGTCACCAAAGACTGTCATTGCAACTGTTCGTGGAATCGGAGTCGCTGTCATCACTAATAAATGTGGCGGCTTCTGAGCTTTTTCTTTTAGTGCATCGCGTTGTTCAACACCAAATCTATGTTGTTCATCAACAACAATTAATCCCAAATCCTTAAACTCAACTTTTTCTCCAAGTAAGGCATGCGTACCTATAACAATGCCGGCATCTCCTGAAGCAGCTAAGGCAAGGGCAGCTTTGCGTGATGCCACGTTTTGTGAGCCAGTAATCAGGGTTAGTTGTGTTGCTTTGTCTTGAGATCCCAACATTCCACCTTGGGCTAATTCTCCTAATAGTTTTTCAATTGTGCGCACATGCTGCGCAGCTAAAACTTCAGTTGGTGCAAGAAGAGCTGCTTGCCCACCGCTATCGACCACGGCCAACATGGCTCGTAATGCAACGATTGTCTTACCCGAACCAACTTCACCTTGAAGTAATCGGTGCATGGGATGAGCTAGTGCTAAATCATTTTCAATTTCAGCACAGACATTTTTTTGCCCGCCCGTTAATTCGAAAGGCAGGGATGCATCAAATGCTTCAAGAATTCCGCCTTTGATAACCTTGCGTGAGATGGTGTTGAGCTTCTTTAACTCGTTTCTACGAAGCACGAGCAGTGATTGAAGCAAGAACGCTTCATCAAATGTTAGCCGCTCACGCGCGCTTTCAGCCGAGTCTAAATCTGCAGGCCGATGCAGCTGCACAAGTGCCTGATGCAACGTTGGATAGGCATTGGCGATACGAATAGGTTCTGGTAAAAAATCTTCAACGTCATCAAGTGAATCAATGGCCATCTCTACGCACTTTGAAATTTTCCATGAGGGCATCTTTGCCGTTGCTGGATAAACCGGAAGATACTTGCCAGCAAAAGATGATGCTGCTGCATCAACGTCGTTGCCATCAGGAACCATTTCGTAATCAGGGTGGGATAACTGCTTCTTGTTATTAAACACACCAACCTTGCCAGCGAATAGGCCCTGGCGGCCGGTCTTTAATTCTTTTTCTCTCCACGCTTGATTAAAAAAAGTTAGCGATAGTTTGTCGGTTCCATCAGTGACTACGACTTCAAAAATGCTGCCCTTACGCCCGCGAAGCGGTCTATTTGTGGAGCTGAGAACTTCGGCCAGAATAGTTACTTCATCGCCTTCAACTAACTCTGAAATATCTGAGAGCTCGCCTCGCACTAAATACCTACGGGGATAGTGGCGCATCAAATCGCCAACAGTTTTTATATCGAAGGTCTCCGTGAGAACTTTGGCAGTACGGTCTCCCACCACTGATGAGAGTTTGCTTTCAAGATCTGCCATGCAGGCATTCTCTCGTACTGTGCCTAAGAAGTAGCGGAGGAATTCAGGCTCATACTCTGAGGTCCGAGCAGGGCTGAGCCCGTAATTGGCGCAGTCCCCTGTGCTCGCGATACCCTTGCGCCTTGTCCGCTAAGGACTACTTACGTTCACAAATAAAAGGAGTACCGCTGTGGCATCAACATGCGATATCTGTGGCAAAGGGCCCAGCTTTGGCAATAACGTTTCTCACTCTCAGGTAAAGACTCGTCGCCGTTGGAATCCAAATATCCAGCGTGTGCGCACACTTGTTAAGGGTGCAACTAAGCGTCAGAACGTCTGTACTTCATGTCTGAAGGCTGGAAAAGTTAATCGTTAATCTTTTTTCTTAATTGAAATGGCGCCAGCTATCTGGCGCTTTTTTCATTTCTAAACCAACTACTCCGCTGCCCTCTTTGACAACTCCCACACAAAGTCCAGGCAAATCTTTTCCGGTTGCAAGAAATACGTGATCTTCTCCTCCCGCAAAAATCCACTGCCAGATATCACAATCAGCCGCTGCAGCTAACTCCTTTAACTGTGCAAACTCGCCATCATTTTCAAAAGATTGAGGTTCGAAAGCAAATTGAACTCCAGATGCTTCTGCCAGTTGCTGAGCCTGAATAACTAGCGCATCACTAATATCGCACATTGAATGTGCGCCTTTGTTTGCAAAAGCTACAGCCATTGAATAATCAACAGTTGGAGCACAAAACTCATCAACGGCATACTGCTGCAAATCACTAAGTTCGACTATTTCTATTGAAGCCAATCCGGCAGCTGACCAACCTGGTAATGACGAAAGATAAATTGAATCGCCAACTTGGGCTCCAGAGCGAGTAATCGGATTTTCAACTTCACCTAACGCCGTCATGGCAATTACTTTCAATGGTCCACGCGCTAAGTCACCACCAACAACGACTGCGCCACAACTGTTGGCTTCGTGCTTAATACCTTGGGCTAATTCTTCAATCCATTCTAAAGTTTCTCCACCAGTTAACGTTACGGCAGCGACTAGGTAAGTCGGCGTTGCTCCCATGGCATAAATATCAGCTAAATTGGCCGCGCATATTTTGCGACCAATTTCAAAGGCACCAGACCATGCGCAGTTAAAGTGCGTAGCCTCAACGGCTAAATCGGTAGTAATAACTGTGTGTGCACCTGTTTTAACAACAGCAGCATCATCGCCGATTCCAACCTGGACGCCTCGGTGTTTGCTTCCAAAAATCTCGGCAAGCACACCGATTATCTGGGCTTCATCCACGTTCATAGAGGTAAGACTAATCGACTAGCCAGTTGCCATATCTCTGAAGTAGCCTTTGCCCACCAACGAAAGGAAACTCTTATGTCAGTACAGGCCTACATTTTGATTCAAACCGAGGTCGGCAAAGCGGGATCCGTAGCAAAAGCAGTTTCAGCTATCGCTGGTGTCACTTTGGCCGAAGGTGTTACAGGTCCATATGACGTCATCATGCGCGCAGAAGCTCCCAGCATGGAAGATTTTGGTCGCGTGATTTTATCTAAGGTCCAAGGTGTTGCAGGAATTACTCGCACACTGACCTGCCCAGTTACTCACCAATAAGAAACGTTCATTCGTGAGCACGCTTTATACAAACGCGCGCTTTTGGTCTGCTGGCCAAGAAATCTTTCATGAATTACTCATTGAAGGGTCAATAATTCTTGCAGTTGGGGATGATGTAAAAAACTTAGCTGCCGATACAACAATAGATTTAAAAGATGCTTTCGTCATCCCTGCATTTCTAGATGGGCACGCTCATCCAATTTTTGCTGGACGTGAGGCTGCCGGCCCACGAATCAATGGTCTGAACTCCCTGGCCGAGATCAAAGATGAAGTGAAAGCTTTTGCTCAAGCAAATCCCAATGCACCTTGGATTATTGGTGGCGCCTATGAAGCTGCAATTATCGAAGGTGGGGATTTTCAGGCTCAGTGGCTAGATGAAGTTGTAAGTGATCGCCCCGTTGTTTTGCATGCAGTTGATCACCACACAATTTGGGTTAACACTAAAGCCCTGCAATTAGCGGGTATTGATGCACTCACCAAAGATCCTGCGGGTGGAACTATCGCTCGCAACACTGATGGCAGTCCAAGAGGCACACTGCGTGAACCATCGGCAATTGCGCTAGTTCTCAATCATGCACCGGCTAACACAATTGAAAGCGACATTGCGGCAATTAAATACGCTTGTGACCAATATAGAAAAGTAGGAGTTAGCGCCGCAATCGATTCGTGGTGTGAAAAAAATATGGCTCTGGCTTATATAGCTGCGGCCCAGAAAGGTGATTTAACAATTCCTTTCAATCTCTCTTTTCTTGCTACACCTAACACTTGGGCTGGTGATATCGATACTTTCAATGATTTGCGCCAGCAGGCAGCCAGTCTCAATGATCCAACGCTGCTATTAGCAAATAGCGTCAAATTTTTACTTGATGGTGCCCTATCTGCAGGAACTGCCCATTTAACCGAGCCATATCTTGATGACCCGAGTTCATCTGGAATTGCAATCTGGGAAGATGAAGAACTACTTGATGCACTAGTTGCTTTTGACGCACTTGGTTATCAAGTGCACTTACACGCAATCGGAGATGCCGCCGTTAAGCAAGGTCTAGATGCCATAGAAGCCATGCAGCAAGTAAACCCCAGATGGGATCGACGACCCGTCATAGTCCATGCACAATTGATTTGCGATCAAGATCTCCCTCGGTTTGCTCAATTGAGAGTAATTGCAAATATTCAACCTTTGTGGTGCTACTTGGATCCCATGAATAAAGAGTTAATTGCTCCACGCATTGGCGATGAGCGAAACAATCTGCAATATCGTCTTCGTTCGTTATTGAATTCAAAGGCAATGATTGCATTTGGAAGTGATTGGCCAGTTACAAGTCACATACCCATGCAAGCGTTGAACGTACCAGTAACACGTACTAATCCTGCCGCAGGTGTCACCAACCCTTGGAATCTTGATGAAGCAATCACACAAGAAGAATCGTTAACTTTTTACACGCGCAACGTTGCCTACCAAATGTTTCGCGAGAATGAACGTGGAACCTTTGTGCATGGCAAAAAAGCAGACTTCATTGTTTTGCGAGGAAATGAAATTGAATCCATCTTCCTTAATGGAGAAATGATTTAATAACTGGGGTTAACCCGAATGAATCTACTCACTTTCAACCACATTGAATGAGAAAAAGTGAGAGGTAGCACTCTCCTCTTTACATTAGTTTGAGCGCGAAGTTTTGACAGTGGTGGGCTACTGTGACTTGTGGCCATTCGAGTAGTTCTCATAGATGAGAATATTTTCAAATCTCTTCTTCTAGCTTCTGCCTTAGAAAATGATGGAATAAACGTTGCTGATACATCCAACAGCTTTGCCGACGTAGAGAAATTTATGAAAAAACATAAGCCGGATGCACTCATATTCTCACTTGATACACATGCGATTCAAGCCATAATTGCGTCAGAAAAAGCACGCCACATTAATTCCGATCTTGGCTTAGTATTTTTAACGAATGTTCCTGATATTCGATTACTTGGATTAAGGACAAAAGAGCTTCCTCGTGGCGCACAGGTCATTGTCAGAGAATCTGTAACACAGCTGCATGATTTAGCAACTGCAATTAAGCGATCTATTCAAGATTTGGATGTTATAGAAACGGCCAACAAATCTATGGACTCTTCGTCTTACACAGAATCTACATTCGCCCTTGCCTTACAGTCACTCACTGCGGTGCAAATTGAAACTCTTCGATTAGTTGCAATGGGTAACAGCAACGCAGAAATTGCACGAGTCCGACTTGTTACTGAAAAAGCGGTGGAACACACGATTACGCGCATGTTGCAGGCACTCAAGATTGCGGCAAATCCACGACACAACGCACGCATACTTCTATCACGTGAATATTTCCGGTTCGTCGAAGTGGACAACCAGAGCCCAAAACTAGTTTCCTAAAACGCCATTAGTACGGGTGAGAGCTGTTGAAATTAAGGCCGAAATCAATGTTGTGTAACTAACTCCGCTGGCCGCCCATAGTTTTGGATAAATTGAAGTCCCCGTAAAACCAGGCATCGTATTGATCTCATTGATAACTATTTCGCCCTGATCGGTATAGAAGAAATCACATCTAGCTAATCCGCTGCAACCTAAGGCCTTAAAGGCTTGCACTGCTTTGATGCGTATTTCTTCGGCCACATGTGTTGGAATGTCTGCTGGGATCCTCACAGTTGTTGCACCATCTAAATACTTAGCTTCAAAATCATAAAATTCAAATCTGCTATCTATAACGATTTCACCAACAACTGATGCAGTGACTACGCCTTCTGATTCAAGTACCGCGCACTCTATTTCGCGCCCGATGACTGCCTGTTCAATCATGACTTTATGGTCATACAAAAACGCATCTTTGAGCGCTGCATTTAAACTTTCGACTGATTTAACTTTATGGGTCCCTCGACTTGAACCGCCACGAGCCGGCTTAACAAAAACCGGATAGGCCAAATCATCGATTGCGACTTGTTTGTCCAGACTAGTAATAACTATTCCATCGGCCACTTGCATGCCGGCGGCTGCAAAGATTGATTTAGCAAATGACTTATCCATTGCTACTGCTGAAGCCAAGACGCCGCTGCCAACGTAGGCAAGGTTAGCGATTTCAAATAAGCCTTGGATCGTTCCATCTTCACCATAAGGGCCATGCAAAACTGGAAATACAACATCAATATTTAAATCTTTGCCCCCGGCTGAAAAGCCATGAACATCTGCAACGACTGTAGGCGCGTTTTCATCAACTGTGGGAAGTTTCCCATCAAGTATTTCAAGAGGGTAATCGTTAGGAAGAAGAACCCATCTGCCGGCCTTAGTAATTCCAATTAAAATCGAATTAAACTTACTTGAGTCCAAACCCTTTAGTACTCCCCCAGCAGATACACAAGAAATTTCATGTTCACTGCTAATTCCGCCGCAGATGATTGCTACGTTTAATTTACTCATCGAATAAAGTTTTCTGCCCGCGTTGTAATTTCCATTAAGCGATCAAGGGCGGCAGTAGGTGAAATCGCGCCAGAAACAACATCGGCCACTGCTTCAATAACTGGCACTTCAACTCCAACTCGGTGAGCAATCTCTAGAACTGCATTGGAAGAGGCTACGCCCTCTACTGTCTTTGCTACTTGTTCACGCGCAATGGCCATAGACCCTGAGCGTCCTAAAACTTCTCCAAAAGTTCGATTGCGTGAGAGCGGTGAGCCACAGCTTGCAACCAAGTCGCCCATTCCAGCTAATCCAGCTGCACTTAATGGATCTGCGCCATGGGCTGCGCATAAGCGTGCGACTTCATTCAGGCCACGAGTAATAAGCATCGCTTGGGTGTTTTCACCAAAGCCCATGCCGATTGAAATTCCGACAGCCAAAGCAATGACAGATTTAATCGCACCTGCATATTCACAACCTAAAACATCCGTTGATGTATAAACGCGGTAGTAAGGCGTATCAAAGAGCTTTTGTGTTTTTTCAGCTATTAACATTGTGGGTGCGGCTGCAACGGCACCTGCTGGTTGGCGCAAAATCAGCTCAGTTGCAAGATTTGGGCCAGTGATAAGAGACAGATTTTGAGTCTGCATTTCTTCGGCGATAATTTCGGTCATTCGAGACAAAGTGCTTACTTCAATGCCTTTGAGAGTGCTTATAAACAGTGCATTCGGATCAACCATCGGCTTCCATGCCTTCAGGTTCTGGCGCAATGTTTGTGCCGGCACAGCTAAAACATAGATATTAGAATAACTAAAAGCCTGTTCTAAATCACCTGTGGCCGATAACCCGTGGGGAAGAATATTTTCATCGAGATACTTGTGATTTGTGTGATTCGAATTAATCTCGTTTACGATTTCCGGATTTCGGCCCCAAATCAGAACGTGGTTGCCGGCATCAGATAAAACTTGGGCCATTGTGCTACCCCAAGCACCAGCACCTAAAACCGTTACTTTACTCATCGCTTCTTCTTAAAATTTCCTGTTCGGGGCAGTTCGGAGTTATGTGGATCAAAGATTTCAACAGGGCGCTTTTCACCCCGTAACTCTTCAAGCAAATCGGTAATTGCTCTCATTACAAATGCGGTGGCTTCGGTTAATGCAGCGACATCATTTTCCTTGCCATACCAAGGTGACAAGTCCAGGGGTTTACCTGCCAAAATTTTGATAGGTGTGCGCGGAAATACTTTAATTTTCTTTTCATACGTAGGCATCACAATTTGCGAACCCCATTGCGCAATAGGAATTACTGGCGACTTTGTCATAATCGCAAGCCTAGCAAGACCGGTCTTTGCCACCATAGGCCATCCATTGGGATCTCGCGTGAGCGTACCTTCGGGATAAACCCCTAAACAGTGTCCGGCTTCAAGTATTTTTAGAGCATGCTCTAGGGCCTTGGCTGCATCTTTACCCTCGCGCGCTACAGGAACTTGACCGGCAGCAAGCAAAATCTTTCCAATAACCGGGACTTTAAATACGCCCTCTTTGCCAATATAGCGAGGTGCTCGACCACTGCGAAAAAGAAAATGTGTAAAAAATAAAACATCTAAATACGAGACGTGGTTGCTGGCCACAATCACTCGACCAACCTTGGGAATATTTTCTGCCCCGCGCCATTGTTTCTTTCCAACAAGAGTAAGAAGCGGGATCACAACTTTTGTACCGAATTTAAAAGCCAGATTTGTTCCGAGCGGCTTTCCAGACGGCGGAGTGTATGAAACTTTGTATTCCGCCATACGGTTAATACTAACGACTAGCCAACAAAAAAGGGGGGAAAGAAAACGGGGCCGGCGTGAGCCGACCCCGTTAAGAAAAAGAAAGGATTTTTACTTCTTCTTAGCCTTCTTAGCAACCTTCTTCTTAGCTGCTGGCTTCTTCTTTGCTGCAACCTTCTTCTTAGCTGCTGGCTTTGCCTTCTTGGCTGCAACCTTCTTCTTAGCAGCCTTCTTAACTACTGGCTTTGCCTTAGCAACTGGCTTTGGTTCTGGCTTTGGAGCAGGTCCTAGCTTGCGCTCACCTGAGATGACATCCTTCAAGCCCTTTGCAGGCAAGAAACGTGCCTTCTTTGAAGCCTTGATCTTGATTGTTTCGCCAGTAAATGGGTTACGTCCCATACGTGCTTTGCGATCAACCTTTTTAAACTTACCGAAATCGTTAATCATTACATCTTCGCCCTTTGAAAGGTTGCGAACGATTGTGTCAAAAACGATATCTACAGCGTGTGCTGCTTCCTTCTTGCTGTCGTTGAAATGTGGTGCCAACGCCGCAATGAATTGGGCCTTATTCATTGAA
>WLIQ01000046.1 GCA_009726135.1 Actinomycetota bacterium
ACGGAGGGCTCGCATAGCGGCCGAGTGCACCGGTCTTGAAAACCGGCAAACGAAAGTTTCGTGGGTTCAAATCCCACGCCCTCCGCCATTTTTTCTTAGCCTCTGTGGTTGAGTTCATAGCCCTAAAGGGCCTATGCGGCTAGCCGATTTTTAATCGCAAGAGGAGACTTACACCTAGTTGTTTCCGATTGCGCCAGGGGAGTTATTCATGTCAGGTGTTTTTTCACCAACGCGAGCAAAAATTAAAGAGCGCACCCTACGCACAGATAAATGGTGGTTACAACCACTCATTACTTTTGGAGTACTTTTCTCATTCATTATCTACGCAACTTTTCGTGCATTTGAGAACGCTAACTATTTTGTAGAACCTCTCATTTCTCCTTTTTATTCTCCATGTTTATCGCAGGCTTGTGTTCCTGGATCAACAATCGCTGGCTTCACACCTGTGAGTGCGCAAATTCTTAACTTCGCACTTTCACCAGCTCTCATTATTTTGATCTTTCCACTTGGTTTCCGAATGACTTGTTATTACTACCGCAAGGCGTATTACCGTGCTTTTTGGTTATCACCACCGGCATGCGCAGTCGCAGAACCTCATGAGAAATACACAGGCGAAACTCGCGCACCACTCATTTTCCAGAACGCCCACCGATGGTTTTTCTACGCCGGGTTGGTCTTCAATGTTTTCTTAACCTATGACGCAATCATTTCTTTCAAAAACAATGAAGGTCAGTGGGGCCACATGAGCGTCGGTTCACTTGTGCTACTTGTTAGCTCGTCGTTGTTGTGGTTCTACTCATTGTCGTGTCACACCTGTCGTCACACAGTTGGTGGACGTTTAAAGCATTTTTCAAAACACCCTGTTCGTTACAAGCTTTGGACATGGGTTTCAATTCTTAATCACAAACATCAACAGTTTGCTTGGTACTCACTTGCCGCAGTTGCATTTGCTGACATTTATGTCCGCGAAGTTGCAACTGGTGCCTGGACAAACTTCTACTTCTTCTAAGGGGGATCGACTATGACTATCGAACGCCATAATTACGATGTCCTTGTAATCGGTGCCGGAGGTGCTGGATTACGCGCAGCTGTTGAAGCACGTGAAGCAGGATTGCGCGTGGCAATTATTTGTAAGTCCTTATTTGGTAAAGCCCATACAGTTATGGCTGAAGGTGGTGCTGCTGCATCAATGGGAAATGTGAATGATAAAGATAATTGGCAGGTGCACTTTCGCGACACAATGCGCGGCGGAAAATTCCTCAGTCACTTTCGTATGGCCGAACTTCACGCAAAAGAAGCACCAGATCGCATCTGGGAGCTTGAAACATGGGGCGCTCTCTTTGATCGCACAAAAGAAGGAAAGATTTCACAACGAAACTTTGGTGGACATGAATATCCCCGCCTTGCACACGTGGGTGACCGAACTGGCCTAGAACTCATTCGGACAATGCAGCAAAAGATTGTTGCGCTGCAACAAAAGGATGGTCGCGAAACCGGCGACATGGAAAGTGGTATTAAAGTTTTTGCAGAATTAACAGTTACTGACATTCTTAAAGAAAACGGAAAGATTTCTGGTGCCTATGGTTACTGGCGCGAAACTGGCGCCGAAGTTTTATTTGAAGCACCTGCAGTTGTAATTGCAACTGGTGGCGTTGGAAAAACTTTCAAAATCACTTCTAATTCATGGGAAGGTACTGGCGACGGGCATGCACTGGCCCTAAAAGCTGGTGCCAATCTAGTTGACATGGAGTTCTTACAGTTCCACCCAACTGGAATGGTCTGGCCTCCATCAGTTCGAGGAATTTTGGTAACTGAATCTGTCCGTGGTGAAGGCGGAGTTCTTACAAATAATCTTGGTGAACGATTTATGTTTAAGTATATTCCAGATGTATTTAAAGATAAATATGCTGACAACGAAGCAGAAGCAGATCGTTGGTATGAAGATCAAGATAACAACCGCCGTCCACCTGAGCTTTTGCCACGCGATGAAGTTGCGCGCGCAATTAATACCGAAGTTAAATCAGGACGTGGTACCGAACACGGTGGAGTTTTCCTAGATGTTTCAAAGCGCATACCTGCAGAAACTATTAAGAAACGTCTTCCATCAATGTGGCACCAGTTCTACGAATTAGCTGGTGTGGATATAACCAAAGAAGCAATGGAAGTTGGCCCAACATGTCACTACGTTATGGGTGGTGTTGAAGTAGACCCAGATACTGCAGCTGCAGTGGGGGTTCCGGGATTATTTGCAGCCGGTGAAGTTGCTGGTGGAATGCACGGTTCAAATCGCTTAGGTGGAAACTCACTTACAGATCTTTTGGTATTTGGTCGTCGCGCGGGCGCCGCTGCAGCGGTTTACGTAAAGAGCAACGGTAAAAATCCAGTCAGCGAGGCCGCAGTTACAGCTGCAGCCGCCAAGATTCAAGCACCGTTTGATCGTGAAGGTGGAGAAAACTCTTACTCCTTACACGCAGAATTGCAGGAAATCACACACAACCTTGTTGGAATTATTCGCACAGGAACTGAACTAAAAGAGGCGATTGAAAAGATTGCAGAGATTAGAGCGCGCAGTGCAAATGTTTCTGTTAGTGGCGGTCGAAAGTTCAACCCTGGATTCCATTTAGCATTTGATCTAGACAACATGTTGTTAGTTGCTGAATCAACAGCAAAATCTGCTATCAATCGTGAAGAATCCCGTGGCGGTCACACTCGCGATGACTTCCCAGTTATGAATGATAAGTGGCGTCAAATAAATAATATTTCCTCATTTGATGGCAATAAAGTAAACATTCGTGAGCAAGCTCTGCCAGCAATACCAAAAGAACTCTTTGAACTTTTTGATATTCACGAGTTGGAGAAATACATGACACCGGAAGAAATTGCGAAAGGCGGTTCCAACTAATGGCACGCAATATTAAACTTCGCATTTGGCGTGGAGATGCAACCGACGGTGGACTTAAAGATGTAGTCGTAGAGGCTAACGAAGGCGAAGTTGTTCTTGATGTAATTCACCGTGTACAAGCAACACAGATGGGCGATCTGGCTGTTCGCTGGAACTGTAAAGCTGGCAAGTGTGGATCCTGCTCTATGGAAATCAATGGAAAGCCTCGTCTTGCATGTATGACTCAGGTTGCATCATTTGGTGAAGAAGAAACAATCACAGTCACACCTCTTCGCGCATTCCCGATTATTAAAGATTTAGTTACAGATGTTTCTTTTAACTACAAAAAAGCGATGGAAGTTCCTGCTTATGAACACCCTCAAGAGTTAGCTCCAGGTCAAGCACGTATGCAACAGGTTGACGTTGAGCGAAGCCAAGAGTTCCGCAAGTGCATCGAGTGCTTCCTTTGCCAAGATGTATGCCATGTTGTTCGTGATCATGAAGAGAATAAGAAGTCTTTTGCTGGTCCCCGGTTCTTTATCCGGATTGCAGAGCTAGATATGCACCCATTGGATATGTTGAAGAACCGTAAAAAGACGGCACAAGAAGAACACGGTCTAGGAATGTGCAATATCACCAAGTGCTGTACTGAGGTCTGCCCAGAGCACATCCGTATTACCGATAACGCGATAATCCCGATGAAGGAGCGCGTGGTAGACATTAAATATGATCCCGCCCGATGGTTAGGTTCCAAGATTCGGCGTCGCGAGGGTCTTTAATAGATACATGAAACTTCTTTTACGTTGGGCCGCGCTAGCTTTATCGTTTTGGGTAGCAACTGCTTTGATACCCGGCATCGAAGTTAAGGGTGGCGTTACTACCTATTTATTGGTAGCCCTCTTGTTCGGCTTACTGAATGCAACTCTCGGAAGTTTTCTCAAAATATTAACTTTGCCCGCAGTGATTCTAACGCTTGGCCTTTTTCTAGTTGTAGTGAACGCAGCCATTTTGATGTTACTTGCCAACTGGAGCGATAAGTTAGATGTAACTAATTTCTGGTCAGCAGTTTTAGCGGCCCTAGTAATTAGTATCGTCACACGTCTGGTCTCAGGTGCAGCCAAGAAAGCACTTCCACTCTGAAATCGCTATTCCTTGTTTCAATAGGCGGTGTCGCCGGAACGCTTGTGCGCTATGGCTTAGATGTGTTAATTCCCGATGATCGCAATGGGACTCTTGCTGCAAACATGATTGGCGTTGCATTAGCCAGTGCGTTGCTTGTCTTAATGGAGCGCCGGGGCGTTACAGAACTGAGACATCTACTGCTTCCTGGCTTTTGTGCAGGGTTAACAACATTTTCTGCCGTAACTGCTCAGGCACTTGAACCCCGTGAAGGTGGATTACTTTTCTTAGCTCACAACCTCATCTTTTCACTCATGATTGTTGTAATCGTTCTGCCTCTTGCTCGCAGGGTTATTCCAGTTCGCTCATGAGTGTTTTATATATAATTCTCGGCGCAGCGATAGGTGCACCTGCGCGTTTTGCGATTGATCAATATATTCGTAAATTTTCAACTAAACCTTATGGAATTTTTCTTGTGAACATTCTTGGTTCATTTCTTTTAGGCTTAACTTTTAAAAGCTCAGAACACACACATGATTTAGTAGCTATTGGCTTTGCGGGTGCATTCACAACATGGTCAACTTTTATGCTCGATATCTTCCTTGCATATGAACTCAAGCGGTATAAAGAGGCAGCGCTGAACCTAATTCTCTCTCTAGGTTTTGGTTTACTCGCCGCTTCCCTTGGTCTGTCTTTAGCGTAAAGAGGCCATCCACGCTTCAATTTCATCTGGATGATGTGGGATATTTTCAGATAAGTTGATGCAACCATCTTCTGTTACAACAACATCATCTTCGATGCGAATACCAATTCCACGATATTCGGCTGGGAAAAGTTCGTCATCAAGTTGGATATATAAGCCTGGTTCAACAGTTAAAACCATTCCTGCTTCAAGGATTCCATCGCGGTATTGATCTGCGCGTGCATGGGCACAATCGTGCACATCTAATCCCAGCATGTGGCTAACACCGTGCAGCGTCCAACGCTTATGCAAACTAACGGCTGGATCCATCGCTTCTTCAAGGCTCATTTTAAT
The DNA here is from genome assembly GCA_009726135.1 of Actinomycetota bacterium. Classification (GTDB taxonomy): domain Bacteria; phylum Actinomycetota; class Actinomycetes; order Nanopelagicales; family Nanopelagicaceae; genus Planktophila. The sequence continues at coordinate 5,037 of WLIQ01000046.1, forward strand.
AATTCCCATATCGATTAAACCTTGAACCAAAACTGTGTGACTTGCGCGGTTAATGTCTAAGAAAGGCACCCCCGCTTTAATCGCTTGGATTCCAGCCTTTTGTGACTCATACACCAACATATACAGGGAGCGTTGGGCCGGTGTGAATTTGCCGTTAATTGGCAAAGTACGAGTGATATCAGCGGTGTAATAAGAATCTACTTCAACACCAGCATCTACTAACAATAACTCGCCAGGTTTAACGTCGCCATCATTGCGTTCCCAATGTAATACACACGCATGAGAACCACTTGCGGCAATTGTGTTGTATCCAAGTTGATTTCCTTCAACTCGTGCGCGACCAAAAAATGCAGCTTCCACGACACGTTCACCGCGAGGAGTATTAACTGCCGCAGGCAGTACACGGATTATGTCGCTGAAACCGCGATGTGTAACATCAACAGCCTTTTGCATTTCACGAATTTCATATTCATCTTTAATAAGCCGTGTTACTGATGCAAAATTAATAAGCTCTCCAGCACGTGGATGTATTTTCACAACCTCGTCAACAATTTCGTCAAGACCATGAAGAGCAACCGCGCCGGCGCCTTTAAGGAAAGCTTTTAATTCTGTCACTGGACGAACTTCGATTCCATAACGCTGCGCAGCTTCATCAGTCGTGAATCTACGGCCTACCCACAACTCACCGTTTTTTGCATCGCGAAAAAATGCATCAGTATCTCGAGTTGATCGAGGGTTAATAAATAGGATTGGCGTATGGGTTTCACCGCTTGGTTCTAAAACAAGAACTGCATGTGGATTAGCTTCGACACCTTGCACACCGGTGTAGTAGGCAAAAGCGTTATGTGGACGATATTGATAATCGGTGTCATTGCTACGCTGTTTTGGCCCACCACTTGGCAACACAACTCGTAATCCAGAAAATGCGGCAGATAAAACCTCGCGACGCCTCACACAGTATTCAATAACTTCATCCTGTGTAATTCCCTCTAAAGGTGTTGGCGCCCAACCGGTCTTCATGAATTCGCCGAACATCTCTGATGGCGCTACGTCATAGACGCGCTTTGCCCCGGTTTCTAACGCCTTATCTGAATTTTCCATATGATGAGCGTAATGGTGAAGAGATTTGGTTGCCAACCACTTAAAGGTTAAATTCTCCCCATAACTTGTTGACGCTCCATAGACCTAAACGCCACACTTGTATCAATTTTCTAGCAAAGGATTGTGCGGCTGCGATGAGCCAACTGACAGAACTTTTTTACACTTTATCGGGGGTACAGCACCCACAAAGCTATTTGGAAACCGGCTGCTATCAAGGATTGAATATCGAGAAGATAATCTCTACCAATAAATACCAAGAATACCATTCCATTGAACTAAGTGAACAATGGTATGAATATAACCGGACTCGATTTTCTCACCGGAACAATGTATTCATACACCTAGGTGACTCCAGTACGATTCTTGGAGAAATCAATTCACCCTCACCAAAAACCATTTTTTTAGACGCTCATTACAGTGGTCCAGGGACGGCTCACGGAAAATTAGAAACCCCATTACTTGAAGAGCTTTCCATACTAGCAAGTTCAAATTTAGATGATGATACCGTGATCATCATTGACGATATCAGAATGCTTGGTCATAAAGGTTTGATGCCAGGTAATGGCCATAATTACTTTTCATACGACTCTGATTGGAGCGATATAACTTTAGAAAATATAGCAAATATCATGGGAACTAGTTTTACCTATCTAACAAATGAATTATCATGGTTAACAGAGGGCCCTACCGATCAATTAGTTGTATTTAAAACGTCAAAAGATAGAGGTAGAGCTATGGAAAAATTAAACGAACTCATTAAAATATGACAATAGCACCCTCAGTTGAGATTTTTACTGTAGTTCGTGACGAAGAAAAATTTATTGAATTCTTTTATAATTTCTATAAAGAACGTTTATCGAATGTCAAATTTACCCTTTTAGATATGGGTTCAGTGGATCGCACAATTGAAATAGCACAAAAATTGGGGATAAGTATCGAATCACGATTCGAAGAGAAAATGAGCGAGCAGACAAATATAGATTTCAAAAACACCTGTTGGCTCAATTCGAAAGCAGACTTTGTGATTATTCAAGACTTGGATGAGCTATTAGATGTGAGTGATAATTTTCTCATAAACAATAAATTTTCTGCGATTCAGGCTGAAGCATGGGACATGGTTGGCGAAGGACAACCTTTGGATGAAATAACCAAAGCAGTACGCCTTCCGTACTATGACAAACTCATGATGCTCAGAGTTGCAGATTTTAAAGATATTAAATTTAGCCCTGGATCACACTGGTGCACATACTCATGCAATATTTCTAATCCCATCTTTCTGCGTCAGCCGATGTATCACTACAACCGCTTAAGTTTGGATTATGTTCTAAAAAAATATGAAACTAGAAAGTCGAGACTTTCTAAAGAGAATATTGATAATGGTTGGGGGGTTCAGTATCTACTTTCTGAAAACCAAATTCGGGAAGAGTATGCAGAAGCTCTTGCCACAGCAATACATATATTCCCAGTAGACGCGTCGCTCAGCCCAGATTATGACCCACTAGAGCAAGTAGTTGCATTTTATCGCAAACATTTTGGTGCATTTGCTCGGACGATAATAGATGTTGGGTCACGCGACGGGGAAGATGCGAAGTATCTACAAAATGCGTTACATGGTCAAAAGGTTATAACGATTGAAGCAGACCCCGAATCAGCGAAAGCTATTGTCAGAAAGTACCCAGAATTTATTGTATGGTCAACGGGAGTTAGTAATTTTAAGGGTCGTAGCTCTTTCCAGAGAGTCATATCTGAAAACAGGGAACACCGCGGAAGTTCAAGTTTGAAATCAACTCGAGTCGAGAGTTGGTATAACTTTGAGACAATAGAAATAGAAATAACCACGATGAAAGATCTACTAGAAAGCAACTTTATGAATGGAGAAATCCTTGATGTGGTTAAAATTGATTGTGAGGGATACACTTACCAAATTTTGGAGGGCTTGGGTGATTTTCTTGCAAACATCAAACTTCTTCATTTAGAGACTGAAGAAGAAGGATCTCATCCCGAGCATGTTAATACACAAGGCATCACAGATTTCATGCTAAAAAACGGTTTTGTTTTAGTTGAAACATCTTCAGAATGGGGGTATGGAGTTATTGATCAAATCTGGGTGAATTATGATCTGGTTGAGTATCAACAGAGTACCCTTCGGTGATTAAAGGAATCTCGTAACTCAAAATCGTTTATTTTTGCTTGCCGCTCAGGTTTCTCGTGGGATATAGGAAATAACTGGCAAAAGAACACAGGTAAAGCCTGTAAACTAAGAAGGTTACTCGGAGACGTCGCATAGCCCGGTCGAGTGCGCCTCACTGCTAACGAGGTTCTTGTTAATCGCCCCGATTTTTTGAGGGCCACGAATCACGCTTGATTTCTTCGTATTTTTTCACTTCAGAACTATTACACAAAGAGTTAACCGAAATCTGCCCTAGAAAAGTTGAATAGTCGCCCTTAAAGTCGGAGAAGGTATCAGCTGCAATCTAGGCTCCCCGATCTCAAGCCCCTTGGTCTATGTCACGAGATTTACTTTGAATTTTCTCCAGCATCAAGCCTAAATCATTCAGACTTGAAGCTTCTAATTTCATCCAGCCAATCTTGGCAGCTTTTGCTAGCTTCTGTTTAGCGGCCATTCTCTCGGCATACTCCGAATTACTCATCATTCCAGCGAACTCAATGATCATTCCGTTGACTAGAAAATCACCACGTAACAAACCATTTGGGTTCAAAACATCGTGTTGCGGGTACATCGGTTCTTTGTCATGAACCATCCCATTCTTGGTAAGAAATTCACATATTGCCCTCTCACCCAAACTAAGGCAGTGATGTCCATCCGAAGCAATTGATTGGTGACCACCTCTTCCCCTTTGTCGAGCACTCAGGAGTCCTGATTTCTCCAAGAGATGTGCCCAGCTACCGAAGAGATCTGAAACTGTATCTTTCCAAGGCAAAAGCGATGAGACCTTCATGGCGAAGTTCAACTCTTCGATGTCAATGCCTGATACAAACAATTGACTCAAAACAGTTCTCTTTTGATTACTGACGCTAGGAATAAAGCCGAAATAATCTGCATAAATCTGAATCCCAGTGGTGAAGTTGGCGACTCTCTCTTCTGGATTAAAACCCAATTTCCTAAAGAAGTCAGTACTGGCACTCATGCCCATCTCCAGACAAATCCCACAGTAAATCGGGGGAACCAAACCGACCCATTCATGCTGGGATTGTGGGTAAAAGGTAGATCCGCACAGAACGCACTCAGTTTCTTCATAGTGAACACATTTATAATTCTCTTTAACAAATACTTCAAGGAGTTTGTCAGATATAACTCCCTTTCTTTCCAGTGGGTCATAACTTTCAATCTTCTTCATAACTTTGTTAGACGCGACAGACTCTAGAACTTCTGAGAAATTTGAGGAAAGCACTCCCATGATGTCGCCAATTTGCCCTGTCAGATTGGGTGATGGAATTTTTCTCCGTCTACGTGACTCACCAATAAACTCAATCCACATCCCTTTAGCTTGACTTTCAGCTTCTGCGAATATTGAAAGGTCGATTTCTAATTCTTTGTAAGAATCTCTGATCAATTTATCTTGTGCCTCGCTCAACTCTGTTGAGAAAGTCCAGTGGTTCATGAAGTAAGTGTTAGCGGTTAATCTCTCGGGATATGTCTTACGTCCACAGGTATGAATTGCGAAATCGAAAGGTTCGCTCGTTAATGTCCAACTAGACATTTCCTCACCCAGAACTTTTACACTAGGTGACAAATTGGAGGAGTTCTTACCCTTTTTTTCATTTAACTTACGTAATTTTTCATAATTTTCCCTGTACTTGAGAAAAAGTTCCTCGACCAACTTCTTTTCGAGTTCATCTGTAGGCATGTTCGTATTCTGCCTGCTTGTACTGACAAAAAGGCCAGCTGTTCAATGAAAATGTAGGGGAATCGTTACTCAACTGGCCTAAGTCTTGTTGGACCCTAGTACTGGCATCAAGGAGAACTCTTGGGCATCCGCCTATTGTGAGTGTTCGAACTAGCAATCTTGGGCAAGCCTAGTTCTCCTTGATGTTTTACTAAGTCCCATAAGCCAGAATCCCTGAATCCAAATTAAGTAATTACCTGCGAGCGCCTTTTCCAGGGGTATCTAGATACTTACCTGCTCTGGCTAATTGAAGACGATTATGAATAGTAGTTGGAGTTACATCTTCAGCCTCTGCGATAACAGCTGCAGCTCTAGTCTCCCCCCAAGCTTGTAGATCTTTAAAGATTCTTGCCGTTGCCCTTGTGACTGACTCCCCTTGTGCGGCAAAACTAGTTCCCGCCTTTTCCTTCACCCCAGACTTCATCGATTTGTTCATCTGACGTTGACGCAGGATTGGGGCAAAGTGCAAAGCGATAATGTGCCCTGTAAGGATTTTGCGAATAACTGCAGTAGACAGAAATTCCTGCAAATGGAGGGAATCAATCTCACTCTTCATGTGGACCCCATCAAACACAGACTTCACCCAGGACTCTTTCGAGTAGCCAGGAACGACATCCCCGATTTTGGGAGCTGTAATTCCATGAGAGCCCAAGGGAGATATGGAAATTTCCCGCAAAGCTAACAAGCCATCTTCACCCCTGGTGGCCACAGTGAGAATTTCAAAGGGTTCACCGGCCTTAAGGCCATTTGAAGGCTTTGTGAAAAAGTGTAGGCAGGCGGACTTACGCCCGGAGTCCTCCTCGGCCATCCAGCCGGGGATCCAGTCCGTGAGGTCTCGACCCTTCTTTGCGCTCGCCATAGAGCCAGTGTAGGCCAATTAAGGCCATTCCACCATCAGGTCTCAGGCTAAACCTATTTCCCCATTAGGTTAGGTTCTGAACTTGCATACCCATTAAGTTTGCCTATATACTTAATAATATGAGGGAAAACATTTATCAGTTGAAGTCGGTGAAGATCCAGCAGCAAATTGCTCCTGGGTCAGAAGCCTATGCAGGAGATGTCTGGACGATTCAAGACATTGCTCTGTATCTGCGCTCATCTGAACTATCTGCCTCACGCAGGGTAAACCAAGAAGGGTTTCCTCGGCCACTCGGCAATCTCCAACGCAATAGGAGATGGCTAGCTAAAGACGTCAAAGAGTTCTTCGAGAAGCTCTCTAAAACGCCTTATGC
>WLIQ01000047.1 GCA_009726135.1 Actinomycetota bacterium
CGGAAAAATGGTGTGCGAATTTTACCCATGCGCATTAAGCGAATTTTTGTAGCCAACTGTGTGTGTACTCCTGTTTATGTGTGTCATAAAAATTAATCGCAGCGGGGTGCGCAATCAATTACATACAACTATCGGTCGTGGATGTTGAACGGGGGTAGAGGGCCCCATCAACAGGTGCCCAATTCTGCCATCTATGGGCAGTAAAGGTGAAATCGAGCCGTACTAGCCCTCTTCTAAGGCTCGTTTGGCTGGGTTGCCTGATTTGGACTTCTTCTTTGCTGGCGCGCTCTTGATGGCAGCTTTTGGCATTGCAGGCAAGCCCATCCCGCTCATACCCGCTGGCATGCCGCCATTTCGAACCTGCTTCATCATCTTTTGCGCAGCTGAAAAACGATCAACTAAATTATTTACATCTGAAACTTTGCGGCCAGCACCTAGCGCTATGCGTGCACGACGAGATCCATTGAGAACTTTGGGATCACGCCGTTCAAGTGGTGTCATAGATTGAACAATCGCTTTTGTGCGAACAATCTCACCCTCATCAAAGTTTTCAATCTGCTTTTTCATTTGTCCAGCCCCCGGCAACATCCCTAATAACTTAGACATGGAGCCCATCTTGGACATCGCTTGCAACTGTTCAAGAAAGTCTTCGAGAGTGAAATCCTCACCGCTTGTAAATTTTGCTTCCAGCTTTGCCGATGTATCGCCGTCAAAAGCTTTCTTGGCTTGCTCGGCCAATGTTGCAACATCGCCCATTCCCAAAATACGCGAAGCCATGCGATCGGGATAGAAAATATCAAAATCGCTGAGTTTTTCACCAGTTGAAGCAAACATAATTGGACGCTTAGTAACAGATGCAATTGATAGCGCGGCACCGCCCCGAGCATCACCATCTAGCTTAGTTAATACAACGCCATCGAATCCAACGCCATCTAAAAATGCTTGTGATGTTCGAACCGCATCTTGACCAATCATGGCATCTACAACAAACAAAATTTCATCTGGTTTTACCGCATTTCTTATGGATGCGGCTTGATTCATTAACTCTTCATCAATACCTAAACGTCCCGCCGTATCTACAATAACCATGTTGTATTGCTTTGATTGAGCAAATTCAATTCCTTGCTTTGCAACTTTGACTGGATCGCCAACGCCATTGCCAGGTTCAGGTGCAAACACGGGAATTCCAATACTTTCACCAACCACTTGCAACTGCGTTACCGCATTTGGACGTTGTAGATCAGATGCAACAAGTAAGGGAGTATTTCCCTGATCGGCATAAAACTTTGCTAGCTTTCCAGCCAATGTCGTTTTACCAGCACCTTGTAAACCAGCCAACATGATGACGGTTGGTGGATTCTTGGCAAAACGAATTCGGCGAGCTTGTCCCCCAAGAATTTCGATCAATGCAGAATTAACAATTTCAAAGATAGCTTGCGCTTGATTCGTGCCGGATTGCAAAGTTGGAAGAGCGGCTAGAGATTTCTCGCGAACTTGTTCAATAAAACTCTCAACAACTGAGAGTGCTACATCTGATTCAAGTAGAGCTAGGCGAATCTCTAGACAGGTAGCTTCGATGTCAGCGCTACTGATTTTGCCGCGGGAGCGAAGAGATGAAAATGCCCCAGTAAAGCGGGTGGTTAAAGATTCAAACATAAGACCCTAAGACTACTTGAGCAGTTGCAGTAAACGCGAAGCAACCTCATTGGCCCGAGCATCACTTAAAGGTCCACCAGTTAGTTCGGTTACGTACAACGTATCAATTGCTTCAGCCCCCAGGGTTGTAACAATGGCCGATCTGATGTCGACCTTCGATTGGGTTATGCCAGCACCGATTCTAAACAGCAAGCCTGGTCTGTCATGGCTTCGCACTTCAATGATGGTTGCATCAGTAGCACTGTCATTAAAGACTTCAACAATCGGATCTGGTACCGGTATGGAAGGAATCGAAGCATATGCCTGGGCCCTGGCAATCAATTTATCTTCAATATGAGCCACATCGTTAAAGGCTTTCTCAATTTCAGTTCGAAGAATTTGCGCAGTAACCACAGGCGCATGTTGCTCAGGTGTGACAATCCATTTCATTACAGCTGATGCACCAATGCTTTTTGTGCGGGCCGAACGTACATCGAGTCTGGAAGCATTAAGCACACCTGCTACTAAAGATAATAATCCGGGCTTATCAGGTGAAATAACTTCAATTGAATAGCCATTCTCACGTCTCTCCAAATTAACTTGCAAAACGCCACTTTCGGCAGTTTTTAGCTGCTCTGGAGAAATCTCTGGTTGCTTAGCGATGGTGCTCGATCCTGTCATCGCCTTCTTAACACGCGAAACCAAATCTGAAACTAGCGTGGCTTTCCAATCGCTCCAACCTGCACTTCCAGTTGCTTCTCCATCAGCGATACTGAGTGCATGCAAAAGTTCTAGGGTCGTTAAATCAGGAATCACCAGAAGAATCGATTGAATCGTTGCCGGATCATCTAGATCGCGGCGTGTGGCGGTGGCCGACAAGAGTAGGTGGTGCTTAACAAGAACCTTAATGATTGCAACATCTTCTGATGTAAAACCAATTCTTAGCGCTAGCGGTCCGATCAAGCGCTCTCCCCTGATTGAGTGATCTTCTGTTTCACCCTTACCAATATCGTGTAACAGGGCGGCAAAAAGAAGTAAATCTGGGCGATGCACTGTGCGTGCAAGCGCTGCAGCGTGAACCGCAGTTTCAACCATATGTCGATCAACAGTATGGCGATGTAGAGCGTTTCTTTGTGGAAGAGATCGCAGTGGGCGCCACTCAGGTAACCAATGAAAAATAATCTCTTCCTGATCAAGGGCTTCAAAAATAGGGACCATCGATTCGCCAGCGCCGATGAGTGAAATTAAGTATTCACGTGCTTCGCGTGGCCAAGGGTTGGGCAACAAACCTTGGCCTTCATTGAGCGCCTTCGATAGAAGTGAATAGGATTCCAAAGCAATAGGTAGCCCCAATTGGGCTGCGGTTGCTGCTGCGCGTAATCCCAACAAGGGATCACCGTCTAAATCAGTTAAAGCATCAATCACGATTTCTTTCCGCGAGACACTTAAGTGCTTGGCGACAGATTCATCACTAGGCTTTCGAAAAAAGCGAAAGAAGCCTTCTTTGCTTCGCTGTGCTATTTGATGCCAAGTAAATTCAAGCAAATAATCAACTGAGCGCGCTGCTTGTGCAACATCACTCATCATTGCATCTGCATCTGCATATTCAAGTTTGCGCGCTACTGCATCTTGTTCTTGGAAAAGTAATCTGTCCTTATTGCGACCACTAGTTTGGTGCAGAGTTTCTCGGACATCGTTTAGCTTGGATTCTGCCCAACTAATTCGTTCAAGAGGAATATTTGTCACACCAGATGCTGCAATCGCACGAATTGCATTAATGTCTCTTAGGCCACCCCGTGCTTCTTTAACATCGGGTTCTAGTAAATATGCTAATTCACCAGCTCGCTCATGACGTTCTTCTAATGATTTCTTCAACTCCGGCAGGCGATTGCGGGCATTCTTGCGCCAGTTTTCTAAACTATCACTGTGCACCGATGCAACTAAGTCAATATCGCCCGCGACGATGCGAATATCCAGTAAACCAAGGGCTACTTTCAGGTCAATCTCTGCAATTTCTCGAACTTCGCTGCGAGTTCGCACTGAGTGATCCACGCTCTTGGTATCCCAGAGTGGATACAGAAGATTATTTACAAACTCACCTAATTCCTCTTGCGAGAATTGGTCTTGATGCAAAATAACAATATCTAAATCAGATCCTGGAGAAAGCTCGCCGCGGCCATAACCACCAACTGCAGCAACCGCTAAGCCCTTATTACTTTTAGGCATTTTCTCTGAAGCCTTGTGAAACAATGAAAGAAGGAAGCGATCGCTCTCGTTCGATCGCTCCCTTCGTTCACGTGTACTCATGTATGTATCTTAGATTGCGTCTGGCCCACGTTCTCCAGTGCGCACGCGTACTACTTGATCAACTGGAGTGGTCCAAACCTTTCCATCACCAATTGACCCTGTTGACGCTGCCTTTACGATGACATCAACAATTGCTGCTGCATCTGCATCATCGGCTAGAACTTCTAAACGAACTTTAGGAACTAAGTCGACGGTGTACTCAGCCCCACGGTAAACCTCGGTATGTCCTTTTTGACGTCCAAAGCCACTGGCTTCAGACACTGTCATTCCAGTTACACCATGTGCCTGTAAAGCATTCTTTACATCTTCTAACTTAAATGGCTTCAAGATTGCAGTAATTAGTTTCATTAGAAAGAACCCCCTCGAGAAGAACTAGACATTTCATAAGCAGTCTCGGCATGTTCAGACAAGTCGACACCTTCTACTTCAGCATCTCTTGAGACACGGAATCCAATTGTCTTTTCGATGATGAATCCAAGCACCAAAGTAACTAGGAATGAATATAAAGCAACCATTCCAACCCCAAGTGCTTGTTTCCCAAGTAGCGCGGTTCCTCCACCATAGAACAGACCGTCCAGGCCAAAGCTATTAACAACATGTGTACCGAATAATCCGATTGCCAGAGATCCCCAGATTCCACCAACTAGGTGAACTCCAACAACATCGAGTGAGTCATCAAAACCGAACTTGTATTTCAAGCCAACCGCAAGTGCGCAAAAAATACCGGCAAAGAGTCCGATTACAACTGCTGCCCACGGTGCGACAAATGCACACGCAGGAGTAATTGCTACAAGTCCGGCTACCGCACCTGATGCCGCGCCTAGTGAAGTTGGATGTCCGTTGCGAATCTTTTCAACTAATAACCAACCTACAAGTGCTCCAGCGGTTGCAACTTGAGTATTCATAAATGCCAATCCGGCAGTTCCATTTGCGGCAAGTGCCGAACCGGCATTAAAACCAAACCAGCCAAACCACAAAAGACCTGAACCTAGGAGAACGAGTGGAAGTGAATGTGGGCGCATTGCTTCTTTGCGCCAGCCAACGCGTTTACCTAGGACAATTGCTAAAGCTAAACCTGCAGCACCTGCGTTTATGTGAACTGCTGTTCCGCCCGCAAAGTCTTCAAGGCCTTTACCGGCCAGGAAGCCAGTACCGGTAACCGTGTCACCAACTTTATTTCCAAAAGCAAACACCCAGTGCGCAACTGGGAAGTAAACAATTGTTGACCAGATTGCGACAAAGACTGCCCACGCAGTGAACTTCGTGCGATCTGCAATAGCTCCAGAAATAAGAGCCGGCGTAATAATCGCAAACATTAACTGGAATGCCGCAAAAACTAATACAGGGATAGGATAAATTCCACCATTATTAGTTAAGTCGTTAACCATTCCACCTAAACCTGAAAATGAAAAATTTCCATACCAAGCTGATTCGCCCTTATAACCAAAAGCTAATTCAAATCCATAGATAACCCACAAGATGCTTACGATGCCAATAGTTATAAAGGACATCATCATCATATTAAGTACGCTCTTTGTGCGAACCATTCCACCATAGAAAAAGGCAAGGCCAGGTGTCATAAGAAGAACGAGAGCGGTGCTTGCTAACATCCAGGCTGTATCACCTGAGTTCAACACAATATCTGTCATATTTCCATCTGCTTTCGAGATTGATTGAGCAACATTTCTCGCCTTTGAGATGGACGTACCTTCTCTGGCTCGGGTTACGAGTGATGATTGAAACTATTTCGTATGCGTGACGAATTCGCCCTTGTGTTACGCCTAGGTTACGAGAGCAGTCCTTGAATGTAGATCTGAGCATCAAAGTGGTCAAAATCTGCCTCAGACTCCCCTGTGCCAATCCATTTGATCGGGATATCTAACTCTTTCTCAATTGCTAGCGCCACGCCTCCACGGGCACTACCGTCGATTTTAGTGAGAATAATTCCTGTTACATCAACAGCCTGCGCGAAAATCTTTGCTTGCTGCAAACCATTTTGACCGGTTGTGGCATCGATTACTAATAAAACTTCATTGATCGGGAATACTTTCTCAACTACGCGTTTTACTTTTTCAAGCTCTGCCATTAAGTCGCTCTTATTGTGCAAACGTCCAGCAGTATCAATAATCAAAAAGTCCGAATCTATTTCCTGTGCCTTTTTCGCGGCATCATATGCCACCGATGCCGGATCGCCGTTCACTTTTCCCGAAACTACTTCGACTCCAATACGAGATCCCCAGGTTTGTAACTGCTCAACAGCGCCAGCACGGAAAGTATCCCCGGCAGCCATAACAACACTCTTGCCGTCTTTTTTCAAAATAGCTGCCAGTTTTGCAACACTCGTAGTTTTCCCAGTGCCATTAACTCCAACAACCATAATCACTGTTGTCGCTTGCCCAAGAATGGCGCCGCGACTTTTAGTTGAAAGATTTGAGCCAAGAATCTGAGACAAAGCATCTTCGGCGTTATCGCTTTTTACTTTACGTGCTTGTTCAAGAAATTCATGAGTCAACGCAGGGCCTAAATCTGAAAGCAGAAGCTCTTCCTCTAACTCTTTCCAATCGGCAGGAGCAAAATCATTAATACCTTTGAATTTGGCTATGAACTTACTAAATAAACCCATCCGAGAAAGAGCCCGTAATTAACTTGCGTCAGATTCGCGAAGACGCTGAGAAATAACTTCTGACACGCCATCGCCACGCATAGTCACTCCATACAAAGCATCTGCAATCTCCATTGTGCGCTTTTGGTGCGTAATGATAATGAGCTGAGAAGTTGCGCGAAGCTCTTCGAAAATTACTAGCAATCTGCCAAGGTTAGTATCGTCAAGGGCTGCTTCAACTTCATCGAGTACATAGAACGGGCTAGGGCGCGCTTTAAAGATTGCAACCAACATAGCTACTGCAGTCAATGATTTTTCTCCGCCTGAAAGTAATGAAAGACGTTTAATGCGCTTTCCGGGAGGACGGGCTTCAACATCAACGCCACTGATCAAGGGATTATCTGGATCCGTCAAAATCAGACGGCCATCGCCACCGGGAAATAAACGCGAGAAGATATCTTCGAAGTGCTTTGCAGTTTCTTCGTAGGCTTCCATGAAGATCGACTGAACGCGGTCGTCAACTTCTTTAATGATGTCTAACAAATCCTTTTTTGTATTCTTCAGATCCTCTAACTGTTCAGCCAAAAACTTAAGCCGCTCTTCCAGGGTAGAAAACTCTTCTAGGGCTAATGGGTTGATCTTACCGAGCAAAGTAAGAGATCTTTCGGCAGAGGCTAAACGTTTTTCCTGTTGATCACGGCGGTAAGGGATTAACTCAGTAGTAATGATTTCGCCCGCTTCATTTTCAAAGAAAGTAGGAACATCCTTATCTGGACCATACTCTGCAACCAAAGTTTGAGTATCTATTCCGAACTCTTCCATTGTCTTATTCTCAAGAGTTTCAATGCGCATACGCTGTTCAGCACGGGCAATCTCGTCTTTATGAACACTTGACGTTAACTGTTCAAGTTCAGATGTTAGTTGGCGCCCACGCGTACGAACCGTCAACGTTTCACCATCACGAGCAGTGCGTGACTCTTCTAAACGAGCGCGCTCAGTTGCAGCCTTTGCGATAGAGCGTTCAATGTGAATCAAAACTTCATATGCAGATTCAGCAATGGCCTGTGAGATAACTGCTGCACGTGCACGTGCACCTCTGCGCACAATAGCCCGCTCTGATGCTTCACGTTCATTACGGGCAGAATCTTCTAGCGCCTTTGCGCGTGCGGCAACAGAGTCCACGCGCTCTTCAATTGTGCGCATCGCAAGTCGTGCTTCAACTTCAGTTGTGCGAGCTAGGGAAACAGCGTTCCGTAAATTTTCTGTAAAGGTGTGATCTGGTTCTGCAACAGCTCCTTGCTGGTGCAGCTGATTTTGTGCAATTACTAATTCGCCTTCATCACGGCTCTTAGCGGTACTAGCTTCACTGATTGAGGTATTCAAGCGTTCAACTTCAGCTAATGCTGACTTCATATTTTGGCCAGATACCGCTAACTGCTCTGTTATGGATGCGATACGTGCATCAGATTCGTTGAGCTTTGAAATCGCTACATCAAAAGAACTTTGGCGATCAGCAACATGAGCTGTAGCAGTTACTATTTCAAATTTTAAGCGATCACATGTGTGGCTAATTTCTGTGAGTTTATTTTCTAAACTATCGATCAGCGCCTTTATTTCAATTAATGAAGAGGAGGACTTTGAGCCACCACGGGCGCGGTGTTTGGTGACTACATCGCCATCGCGAGTTACGACAGTGACCGATGGGTGTGAACGCAAAATTGCTTCGGCATCACGTGCATTTTCTGCGACAACAGTGGATGCAAGCAGAGATGAGATTAAATCTGCAATTGAGTGTGAGCGAATATGCGATGAGAGCGCGTTTAGGCCTGCTGGAATAATTGAAATTCCACTATTGCCAGGCTCAAAGACCAAGACATCGGCTTGACCTAAGTTTTGATCTCGCATAGTTGTCAAAGCAGTTACCGCTGAGGATAAATCGGAAACAACTATTGCATCGGCCAATGTCCCAAGGGCGGCGGCGGCTGCAGATTCCCAACCACTATCAATTTCGATTAAAGATGCGATCGAGCCAAGAATGTGAACTCCGCGAGAATCACGCATAAGCGCTGAAGCGCCATCGCGATTTTGTGAAGTCATCTTCATCGCTTCTAACTTTGATTCAACAGCATTACGTTCCCGATCAGCTGCTCGCTCAGAATCTACAAGTTCACCAAGCTGAGCTTTAGAGGATTCAAGTGCTGATTTTTCGTTTTCAAAAGCTGAATCAAGACCAAGTTCTCCGGAATCTGCACTTGCTATTTCAAGTTCAAAAGAGGCGTACTCACGAGATGCATTATCGACACGTTGTTGTGCATCATCGCGTGCCTTAGTTAAGCGTGCAATTTCTTCAGCAATAGCTTCAAGACGTGCTTGAAGGGATTTAATATGACCTTCTTGGCGAGCAGTACCCTCGCGCGCATCAGCAATGGCACGCATCGCTGCAGCAATTTTATCCTCATCGATTTTCAGAGAATGTTCGGCGTTTGCTAATGCTGATGTCGCTTGCGCCAAGGCCGTACGCGCATCATTGATGCTATTGCGTAAGTTATTTTCTTCTGAGCGCAGTCCTTGTGCTTCTTTTTCTAAACTTTCAGGATCGCGTCCAGCAGATCGGGCTTCTTCAGCCTCTTCATTGAGAAAACGCGAACGCTCTTGCGCAAGACTTTGCGTTCCACGAAATTTTTCGCGCAGAGAATTTAATTGGTAATACGTCTCTTGTGCTTGAACAAGCATCGGAGTCTCATAAGCTGATTGGACATCGAGAGCTTCTTCTCGCAGACGAATTGTTTCTAGCTCTTTATCAACTTCTGCGCGTTTTTCACGAAGCGCGGTTTCATCGGCAACTTCAGCATCTAAAGTTCGTGACATGGAAATAAAATCATCGGCAAATAAACGAAGTTTTGCATCGCGCAGATCCGCTTGAATCGTTGCCGCTTTCTTTGCAACTTCAGCCTGCTTACCAAGTGGACGAAGTTGGCGGCGAAGTTCAACCGTTAAATCTTGAACTCGGGCCATATTGGCCTGCATTGAATCAAGTTTGCGCAACGCTTTTTCTTTACGCTTGCGATGCTTGAGTACTCCAGCAGCTTCTTCGATAAATCCTCGACGTTCTTCGGGCGTTGCCATCAAAATCGCATCTAATTGGCCTTGGCCCACGATGACGTGCATTTCGCGGCCAATACCGGAATCACTCAAGAGCTCTTGAATATCTAGAAGACGAGATGCTTCACCATTTATTTGATATTCAGATTGTCCATTACGGAAAAGAATTCGAGAGATTGTTACTTCGGTGTAATCAATTGGCAGTGCGCCATCGGTGTTATCAATTGTGAGTGAAACTTCTGCCCGTCCCAGTGGTGCACGTCCGCTAGTTCCAGCGAAAATTACATCTTCCATCTTTCCGCCGCGCAGTGATTTAGCGCCTTGCTCACCCATAACCCATGTGAGTGCATCTACAACGTTTGATTTACCAGAACCGTTCGGTCCAACTACGCATGTAATTCCAGGTTCAAGCCTTAAAGTGGTACTCGAAGCGAAGGACTTAAAGCCCTTGAGGGTCATGCTCTTGAGATACACGCGGTAAACCTATCGCGCTCAGCGCTTGTTTTTGACGATATTACTGCTGCGGCAGCTCGGTTTTTAGGCTTTCATATGCGATGCGCGCGGCAACTTGCTCGGCCTCTCGCTTACTTTTTCCAGTACCTACGGCCACGGCATTTCCGGCGACCATTGCTGTAGCCGTAAAATCTTTATCGTGATCTGGTCCTTCTTGAGTAACAACATATTCAGGGGCGCCTTTTCCAAGGCTGGCCGATAACTCTTGTAACGCTGTTTTACTATCAAGACCTGCGCCGCGTGCAACGGCAGAGTCCATCGTTGATTCAATAAGTCTGCGAACAATTTCGGTACATTTTTCAAAGCCGCACTGAAGGTAAATCGCTCCAATGAGCGCTTCTAGCGCATCTGCAAGGAGTGAGTTTTTATCACGTCCGTTGGTAACTTCTTCGCCTTTACCAAGTCGAATATGCGCACCAAGATTCAATGTACGTGCAATATCTGCGAGCGCACGCATATTTACTACGCCAGAGCGCAAGGGAGATAAACGTGATTCATCTAAATCTGGATAGCGTTTATATAGCTCTTCGGTAACAATTAAACCGAGAACAGAGTCACCAAGAAATTCAAGACGTTCATTAGTTTCTTTACTGGCCGATTCATATGCAAAAGAACGGTGAGTAAAAGCTAACTGCAAAAGTGCGGGTTCAAGTTCTACCCCCAACGCTTCATTGAGCATAGAACTAACGATCAAACCTCTAGAACTTGGCGGCGGTTATAAGTACCGCATGTTGGACATGCTGTGTGTTGAAGCTTTGGTGATTGGCATTGTCCGCATGTTGCTAAAGAGGCAGCAGTTGTCTTCCACTGGCTACGGCGTGAGCGCGTCTTTGAACGCGACATTTTTCGC
>WLIQ01000048.1 GCA_009726135.1 Actinomycetota bacterium
ACGTTACGCCCACGAGGTCCAAGGGTTACTTTGACCGCATCGGCCAAGATATTCATTCCGCGCTCTAATCCGCGGCGGGCTTCTTCATTAAAGGCAATCTGCTTTGCCATGAGTTGTGCTCGCTTTCATATAATCGTTCGTTAGCGGGGGCTTTATCACTCGCACCCCGAGAGTGCTAACGCCAAATCTACGGGAGTTATTTCCCAGGCGCAAAACGAGTGCGCGCTAGCGGGCGATACGGGTGTTCATGCGGGCCTCGCGCAGGCGGCGAAGGCGTTTTACGAGCATGGGAGATGCGGCAAGAGCATCATCACGATCGATCAAATCATTGAGCAGTTGGTAATAACGGGCCGCTGAAAGGTCGAAAAGCTCTTTGATTGCCGCTTCTTTTGCGCCGGCATAACGCCACCAACTACCTTCAAAATCCAGGATACGAACTTCAAGGTCGCTCAAGGCAGTAGGAGCTACAGATTCTTCTTGTGCGGACATAGGTAAAAGCGTATCGGGTCATTAACAAAAACTGTGGGATTTAATGCAGGTTATAAAGTGTCAAGAATCATTTCAATGTCAGAGATTTTGGTCCAGGGATTAACGATGGCAAATCGCAAAATTGGTTGGCCACGATGTGAAGACGGTGGAATAAATCCGATCTGATCAGCTAATAATTGATCCGACCATTTTTGATAATCACTAGCGGCCCAACCTTTACGAGTAAATGCAACGATTGAAAGTTCTGGTTCACAAATTAACTCTAAATCAGGATGTGCCTTTACTAACTGCGCAGCTTGCTGGGCAACTGTTAAGGATTGTTCCATCGCTTCGGTGTATGCATCGGTACCATAAGCTGCAAGTGAGAACCAAAATGGTAAGCCACGAGTGCGTCGCGTTAGCTGAATTGCATAATCAGATGGCGACCATGCCCCATCTTTTAATGTATCTAAATATGAAGCGTGTTGTGAATGAACTTGCCGGGCTAGCTCGGGTTCACGATAGATAAGTGCGCAGGCATCGTAAGGAGCAAATAACCATTTGTGCGGATCGACTATTAAAGAATCGGCAGCCTCTACTCCATCAAAATGTGAACGAACTGACGGTGCGCAAAGTGCGGCTAAACCATAGGCACCATCAACATGGAACCAAATTCCACGATCATGGGCCGTAGTTGCAATTCCTTTTAAGTCATCGATGATTCCAAGATTTGTTGTTCCAGCCGTTGCAACAACTGCAAATACACGGTGGGTAGTTGTTGAATGTAAATGATCTATCGCATGTGCAACTGCTTCACCCATCAACTTGCCATTAGCGGCAACTGGCACCTTAAGGACATCAACATCCATAACATTTGCTGCGCTAACAATTGAAGAATGCGCTTCTTCGCTGCAAGCAATAACCCAACGTGTGGCACCAGGATGGTTTTTGCGTCCCTGTGCACGCGCAACTACTAATGCCGAAAGATTTCCAATTGTTCCGCCCTGTACAAAAACTCCGCCAGACTGTTCTGGCAAGTTCGCTAAGTCTGCGATCCAACGAAGTGCTTGGTTTTCTGCAAAAACGGCACCTGCTCCTTCTTGCCAAGAACCGCCATATAGCGCGCTGGCTCCCACTACTAAATCAAATAAGTTTGCATATTCACTGGGGGCCGAAGGAATAAAAGCTAAGTTGCGGGGATGATCTGTTGAAATACATGCTTTCGCCAGAACTGATGTAAAAACTTCTAGCGCTTCATGTCCGCCAAGACCACGGGCGGTGATTGTGTTTCCTACTTCGCTAAATAAATCTTCGGCAGTGCGTGGTCCATCTAGAGGTGGATCGTTTTTTAATCGGTCAAGGCTGTATGCCAGAACTTCGGCGGCGAGGGCTTCAACTTCTGGGGTGAACTCATGCACTATTTTTAGCTTTCTTAATAATGTTTCTAAGCATCGTTGGAAAAACTAAATAATGAAATGGCGATACGACATACCAATATAACTGCCCACCTAAACCACGTGGATTAAAAGTTGCTTCTTGGATCAGATGAGTTTTACCGTCACGTTCTTCAACGATAAATTCCAACCATGCTTTGCCTGGCAAAATCATCTCGGCATATAGTTTTAAACGCCGGCCGGTTTCAATCTCATCTACTCGCCAGAAATCTAAACTCTCACCAACGCGCAAGAAATCGGGATCTCTGCGACCACGACGCAAACCAACTCCACCAAACATTCGATCAATTAATCCACGGACCCACCAAAGAAGATCGGCTCCAAACCAACCGTTATCTCCGCCAATTCTTTCAATCTGCTTCCAAATCTGTGCTGCTGGAATATCTGTAACTGCTTCACGATGATCGCGCAAAACAGCTTCACCTGCCCAATCAGGATCGCCTTGAGCTTTTTGCCAAGGTGCTGTTGGAAACGTTGCATCTGACCAGCGCGTTTCAACATTGTGATCAGTTATACGCGAGAGCGCTAATTTAATTGCTGTTGCAACATCGGTTAAACCTTCGGGTGGCAGTGGAATAATTGCGTTAATTGATTTTGCAGGATCTGCAACAACTTCACTAATCAAAGAACCAACTAGTGGTCTAGCAAGTGCTGTTGGAACAGGAGTTACTAACCCGATCCATAAACTTGAAAGCTCAGGTGTTAAAACGGGAACCTTAATGATCCAACGCTTCTTTAGACCAGATAGAGCGGCAAATTTCTGCATCATGTCAGCATAAGTAAGAACCTCTGGACCACCGATATCAAAAACTTTATTTATAGGTTCTTTTAATGTGGCCGCATTTTTTAGGTAGTACAAAATGTCTCGGATCGCGATGGGGTGCGTCTTATTCATTACCCACTTTGGCGTTGTCATGATCGGTAAACGGTGAGTCAAATGGCGCAGCATTTCAAAGCTGGCTGAACCTGAACCAATAATGATGCCTGCTCGGAGCTCCATTACTGGAACTGATGTTGAAGCAAGTCCAACGCCAGTGCTGACCCGAGATGCTAAATGCTTACTGATGTTTTTATCATTTGCGATTCCACCCAAATAAACAATCTGTTTTACGCCCGTTATTTCGGCTACATGTGCGAATCGACGAGCCATCTCAGCTTCAATTTCATCAAATTTGGATCCAAGATTTATTGAGTGCAGCAAGTAGTAAGCAGTGTGAACACCGCTTAATGCACGCATCAGATCTTCGTCTTTAGCCGCGGTTCCGATACAAACATCTACTGCCGATGCCCATGGCTGACCCATAATTTTGTTGGGATCGCGCACAAAAATTCGAATATCAAGATTTTCTTCGACCAAGGCTCGAACTAATCGACCCCCGACATATCCAGATGCGCCTGTGATCAAATATTTACGTTTTTCGGCTGGAGAGCTCATGCATCAAAGCCTAGACTCAGCCGCATGCAAAAGACAGTTGAAAAACCGCGCGTGGTTATTCTCGGCGCCGGTTTTGGGGGCTTAACTGCAGCCAAAGCGATGGCTGAATTTGCCGATGTCACACTTGTAGACCGACATAATTTCCAAACTTTTCTTCCTCTCCTATACCAAGTCTCAACTGCCGGTCTTGCTGCCGACCATGTCGCCCACCCTGTGCGCGGCGCACTTCGTAAAACGGGGGTTGCATTTCGAATGGGCTCACCAATTTCTGTTGACCATAAGAATAAAACTATAAAGTTAGACAGCAGCGAAGTTCTCGAATTTGATCATCTTGTAGTTGCACTTGGTTCGGCTACTGCAGACTTTGGAGTACCGGGTGTTCGCGAACACGCACTTGGAATGAAAAGTGTCCATGAGGCCATCACAATTCGAGCTGAAGTAATGCGTAGATTTGAAGATCTCTGTCGCTTCCAAGATGAGACTGTTCTTTCAATCGCTGTTGTTGGAGGCGGTCCTACTGGGGTTGAAATGGCTGGAGCTTTTGCCGAACTTGTTCGCGGACCTCTAAAAAATGATCAAGCACATGCCGCAGCACACATTGACATTTATTTAATTGAAGCTGGTCCACGTTTGTTACCTAGCTTCTCAGAGAAACTATCAGCACGCACAAAACGAGATCTTGAAGAACTCGGAGTCAAAGTTCAACTTAATACATCTGTTGCACAAATTAAACCGCGAATGATCGAAGTTAAAGGTGGAGCTTCAATTCCTGCTGAGGTAACAGTCTGGGCTGCCGGAGTTCAAGGAGAACCAGCTGCTGGTCACTTAAATCTTCCTTTAGTTAATGCGCGCATCGATGTTGAAAATACTCTTCAAGTTAGAAATTATCCTTACATCTGGGCAATTGGTGATATCGCTGGAATCAAAGGTGCTGACGGTCGTTTCTTGCCTATGGTTGCACCGGTTGCATTGCAACAAGGAAAATTCGTCGCTAAGCAAATGCTTCGAACAATAAAATCACAACCTTTACAACCATTTAAGTATCGAGATAAAGGTTCAATGGCCACAATCGGGCGCCACAAAGCAGTTGTAGAAGTCAAAAACTTTAGATTAGCTGGAATTCCAGCTTGGTATGCCTGGTTATGGTTGCACTTGTTCTACCTTCTAGGTGGACGTAACAAAATTGGAACTATGGCCGACTGGACCTGGAACTATTTAACTTTTGATCGCGGCAACCGCCACATAATGGATTCGGTCTAATGCCAGAGTACGTCAACCTTCGCGGCCATCAGGTTTATAACTACGAATGGGAACACGAGGGCGAAGCCGTAGTGTTGCTTCATGGTGGTTTGAGTAAAACTTCGAGCTGGGATTACTTAGTAGTTCCAGCTCTTGAGGATGAGTTTCATGTTTTTGCCTATGATCGAACTGGACATGGTTTTACTGGAGATCAAAAGGGAAGTTTGCACTTTGAATTTCAGGCTCAAGAAGCGGTTGCATATTTAGATGATGTTGTAAAAGAGCCGGCACATTTAATTGGTTATAGCGATGGTGGGATTATCGCTCTCTTAGTTGCAATAGCGCGACCAGACCTAGTCAAATCAATTGTCGCAATCGGTGCCAATTTTCACTACAGCGCACCTTTAAGTGATTTCGAAGATGCCTTTGTGTCTGAGGAAGATCAAGCTGAATACAACTTAATTTCCCCTGATGCTCCAGGAACATTGCTAGAAAAAATCATTCGTATGAATCAGATTTGGAAAACTGAGCCTGATATTTCAGTGGACGATATTGCTTCGATTCAATGCCCTGTTTTAGTTATGGCAGGTGATGACGATGTCATCAAACATGATCACACAATTGCACTTTTTGAAGCTCTGCCATTAGGCCAGTTAGCAATTATCCCTGGCACATCGCATGGCTTAATTAAAGAAAAACCAGCGTTAGCAATGGCAGTAATTATGCAATTCTTAGAGGATTTGAACTATCCCAGTACTCGCCAACCTATTCGGCGAACTAACAATCAATCGGAGTAATTTTTCCGGTTGCAACGTCATAGATTGCGCCACCAACTGAAACTCCCGTATTAAGCAAACGATAGCTTCGAACCATATTTACATCTTCAATTAAAGATGCTTGTTGGTCAGCTACGGTTTTAAATTCAAGCTCTGACGTATCAATTCCATATTTAGTATCGATCTCACGGTGAATTTCGGCTTCATCCACTTGCGCCATACGACAGTTTGTATGAGGCATTACTAAAATTCGTTTTACTCCAAGCAGGTATGTGGCTAGAACCAAAGTACGTAAAACGTCATCGGTCACGCGTGCGCCAGCGTTACGCAAAATCTTGGCATCGCCAGATCGCATTCCAAGAACAGATAAGGGATTGATGCGTGAATCCATGCAAGTGACGATGGCCAAACCTTTTTGAGCAACACCTGTTAAATCAGAGTATTTAAAATTCTTGACATACTCTTCATTGGCAGACAATACATCGGCAAACTCGTCGTAAGGAAATGTAGACATAATTTCCCCCTTCTAAAAACTACGAGCCCCCCGTCAGGATTGAACTGACGACCTGCGCATTACAAGTGCGCTGCTCTACCACTGAGCTAGAGAGGCCTACGTGCGAACACGTATCGATCTTGCGACCGGCGGTAATTATGGCAGTGGAATGCAAAAACTTAAAATCGTGGGTTCGGCCCAGCCTCAGCGATAGGTTGTCCTCGTGAGATTAGGCGTTTTAGATGTGGGTTCAAACACCATCCATTTACAGGTCATGGATGCCCATCTTGGCGCTATTTCAATCTAAATTTAATGGCCAAGTGATGGCTGTTGGAAATTTACAGCTTCGTCCATCTCCTGAAGATTTACCGCGCGCGCGTCGCCACATCCAGGGCAGCGCAAAAGTAATGAACCATAAAACAGTCATTGTTGCGCGCAGAATTTTTGGTTCAGGGTTTGCTGGTGCCAAAGGTTTGCGCCATCCTGAATCAAAAGGTAGTTCCAAAATCTCTAATACTGCTTGTGCAACGCGATCGTGACCCATGGCATTGAGATGAAGTCGATCAAAAGCTAAAAACCTGCGATCGCTAAATGTTGTTTCTTCATTTGCATCAGCAATGATTGCTCCAACTTCTGTTGCTACTGCGCGCACATTTTTATTAAATGCACCGAAGCGTTCCTCCCACATTTTTGCCGACCGTCCAGTATTGCCAGTCCGCTCTAAAACAGTAAAAACTAAAATCGTTGCACCAGATGCAGCTAGGCGGCGGACCGCATCGGCATATTGTGCCAAGACAATTTCGGCTTTGTACCCTGGGCGAATCACATCGTTTGCTCCGGCGTGAAAAGAGATTAGTGTTTCAGGGCCAGTTACTTGATCCAAGGCTGCTTCAATTTGTTCATCAACTACTTGCGCAACAAGCTTGCCACGAATTGCTAAGTTGGAATATTTAAAATCAGGGTGGGCGTTTGCCATTACATCGGCTACACGATCAGCCCATCCGCGGTATTGGCCATGTTTTTTCTCATCACACATACCTTCGGTGTAGGAATCACCCAATGCAATAAAACGTGCGTAAATCACCTGAACTACCCCTTACGTCGCGCCTGATCTATATGGAACAACGCGATTGAAGTAGCAACCGAGGCGTTAAGCGATTCAGTAGATGCACTGATTGGAATTGAAATAACAAGATCACATTTTTCTCGGGTTAAACGAGCAAGGCCTTTACCTTCGCTGCCCACGACAACCATGATTGGTTCAGCTGCAACTTTCATTGCAGAAATTGTGTCATCCGATTCTCCATCAAGGCCAACCACAAATAAGCCCTCTTTTTTAGCGGCGTCAATAGTGCGGGCAAGGTTAGTTACTTGTGCGATTGGCATACGGGCCGCAGCCCCTGCCGAAGCTTTCCATGCAGATGCCGTCATTGCTGCTGCTCTGCGTTCAGTCATGAGAACTCCTGCTGCACCAAATGCTGCAGCGCTTCGAACAATTGCACCTAAGTTACGTGGATCAGTTACGCCATCAAGTGCAACAACAAGTGCTGGATACTTTGCGCGCTGCATAATTTCTTCAAAGGATGAATACTGGTAAGGCTTAATTGCAAGAATAATTCCCTGGCTATTGGGTGAAATACCTTCAACTTCGGCACGATGTGCTTCACGAATTGGTAGACCTAAGTGCAAGGCAAGCTTAAGAGATTCTGCAACGCGATCATCAACATCGATACTGCGTGCAACTAATAACTCTGTAGCTGGAACTGCTTCACGTAGTGCTTCAAGAACTGCGTTGCGACCTGCAACGATTTCACCTCTTGGGCGATCACCGCGTGGCGCACGTGATGGAGTTGAGCGAGCCATCGTTGTTGCACGTGGGCTTGTTGATCGGGCAGTTGTTGACCGTGCTGTTGTTGCGCGACCTGCTGGAGTGCGCGTAGTTTTTTTCTCGGCTGCTTTCTTGCGCTTTGCAGCTGCGTGATACGGACGATCTTCTGCTTTCGGTGTTGGACCTTTACCTGAAAGACGCTTTTTGTTTTTTCCACCGGTACCGGCTGATGGCCCCTTTTTTGATTGGCGGATTGCGCCTTTGCGTGATGAATTACCGGCCATGGTTAGCTCTTTTCCGTAATTGACCAACGTGGCCCTTGTGCAGTGTCTTCAATTGTAATTCCTAATTCGAGTAGGCCGTCACGGATGGCATCTGATGCAGCAAAATCCTTACGCTCGCGCGCCGCAGCGCGCTCTTTTAGCGCTAACTTAATAACGCCATCAAGGGCTTGG
The DNA here is from genome assembly GCA_009726135.1 of Actinomycetota bacterium. GTDB lineage: Bacteria > Actinomycetota > Actinomycetes > Nanopelagicales > Nanopelagicaceae > Planktophila. Next base: position 8,149 of record WLIQ01000048.1, read on the forward strand.
TTTACATCAGTAGTCGCGCCTTGTGGGTAGCTTGGATCAAAGGGATCACAGCCCAGAATCTGCAAAGCCCCACGAATTTCATTGGCACATTTAGAAACAGTCGCCTTATCGCCGTCAGTTATGGCTTGATTTCCAACACGTAAATTCTCTGAAATTGAAGCTAACCCTGCTGGAACCGCTAAATCATCATTCATTGCACCGCAAAATGCATCGTTAATTGTTGGTTCAGGTTGTGAACCTAATAGTTCTGTGGCGCGCTGTAAGAAGTTTTCAATTCGCCTAAATGCGACTGCAGATTCATCGAGTGCAGCTTCTGAATATTCAAGCATTGAACGATAATGAGCACTACCTAAATACCAACGAAGCTCGATTCCACGCACACGTTGCAAAATGACTTCAACCTGCAAAGTATTGCCCAGTGACTTACTCATCTTTTCACCAGATTGAGTAACCCAGGCGTTATGTAACCAACGATTAGCAAATTTATATCCAGCTGCTTCAGATTGTGCGATTTCATTTTCGTGGTGAGGGAAAACTAAATCTAAACCACCACCATGTATATCAAATGCTTCACCTAAATAAGCATGTGCCATCGCTGAACATTCCAAGTGCCAGCCAGGACGACCCGCTCCCCATGGTGTTGGCCATGAAGGGTCTCCGGCTTTAGCGGCTTTCCATAATGCGAAATCTCGTGGATCTCTTTTGAAAGTTTCATCAGCATCTGCTGCTGGCATTAGATCATCTAATTTTTGTCCAGATAAAGTTAAGTAGCGCTTTAATTTGCGAACTTCCAAATACACGTCTCCGTTGCCGGGAGCATAGGCAGCGCCATTATCAATGAGTATCTGCATGAGTTCGACCATCTGAGTGATGTGACCAGTTGCGCGTGGTTCATATGTTGGTGGCAAGACATTTAATGATGCGAATGCTTGCGTAAAAATTCGTTCGTATTTCATAGCTACCGCCCACCATGGGGCTTTTTCATGAACAGCTTTATGCAAAATCTTGTCATCAATATCTGTGACGTTTCGAATAAAGGTGACGTCATAACCTGTCCATGTCAGCCAGCGACGCAAAATATCAAAATTAACTGCGCTGCGAACATGGCCAATGTGAGGATGTGATTGCACTGTTGCACCACATACATAGATTGAAACCTGACCTGGGATAAGTGGCTTAAAAACGCCTACTTCGCGGGTTGCAGTGTCATATAAATGTAGTGCGGACATCTGCTAATTCTACTGCTTATAAACCAGAGCAGTTGCAATGGCCGCGATGCCTTTGCCTTGCCCAGTAAGCCCCATTCCATCAGTTGTTGTTGCAGAAACTGAAATCTTCGCACCACCAAGGGCATCTGAAATAGCAGCGATAGCTTCAGCCCTACGTTGTGCAATCTTTGGGCGATTGCCAATGATCTGCACAGCAACATTTGAAATTGCAAAGCCAGCCTTGGTAACCATTGAATACGTTTCTTGCATTAATCGAACTCCTGAGGCCCCTGCATATTCAGGACGATCTGTACCAAAGTTGCTTCCAAGATCACCTAACTGTGTGGCTGAAAATAGGGCATCACAAATTGCATGTGCTGCAACATCGCCATCTGAATGTCCTTCAACTCCTTCTTCACCGGGCCAATGCAAACCTGCAAGCCACAATGGAAGACCTACTCCAAATGCATGCGCATCAGTTCCAATACCGGTACGAATATCGCTCCCTAAACTCAAGAAACTAAGCGCAGTATTTAAATCAGCTGGCGTAGTTATTTTCAAAGCACGCTCTTCGCCAGCTATCACTTTAACTGCGCCGCCATTAGCTTCAATTAACCCTGCATCATCGGTTGCTTCATTCTGTGATGCATGCGCTTCACGAAGGGCCGATGTGTTAAAACCTTGCGGAGTCTGAATGCTTACAAGTGATGCACGATCAGGGGTTGAAACAACAAAACCTTCTTTGCTTACTACCTTGATTGTGTCCACAACATCAATGGCTGGAACTACGGCAACTGCGCCGTTTTTTAATTGCGCAATTACGCGCGAAGCTACATCAGTGCTGGCCAAGGCACGGGCAGCATCATGAACTAAAACATACTCACCTGTTGCTACAGCTAGAGCGTTTCTGACACTTGCCGAGCGGGTAGCACCACCTGTAACGACAATTATGCCTTCTCCAACGAGTTCGCTGATCTGAGCTTCAAAGCCAGCAGGTGCGGTAATGATTATTTGATCAACAACCGGAGCCAAAGATGAAACGGCATGTTGTACCAACGTGCGATCTGCTAATTGAATGAGAGCCTTGGGAATACCTGCGCCAAATCTTTCACCACTGCCCGCGGCAGCGATGATGGCGCTAATAGACATTGTTAAGAGGCAAGAACCTCGTCAAGGATTACTGCAGCCTTTTCTTCATCAGTGCGCTCTGCAA
>WLIQ01000049.1 GCA_009726135.1 Actinomycetota bacterium
AGGTTCCGGAGGACCCGGGCCAACTACGAGTGATGATTGAAGGGGTGATTCCGGTTAAGGCCGGATAGCGCGATGGCAACCATCGACCCTTACGTTCTCAAACACCTTTCACATATGCAGCCAGCTTTGTACTGGCTCGATGAAGATCCTCTTGAGCCACTACCAAATCCAACGTTAATTGGTGATGTAACAACAGATTTATGTGTGGTGGGTGCTGGCTATACCGGCTTATGGACCGCGTTAATTGCAAAAGAACAAAACCCTGACCGCGAAGTAATTCTTGTAGAACAGCGCGAAACTGGCGCAGGTGCATCGGGTCGTAACGGCGGATTTTGTAGCTATTCATTGACTCATGGATTCATGAATGGTTACAACAGATTTAAAGACGAGATGGCCGTCATTGAACGCCTTGGTCGTGAAAACCTCGATGCCATTGAAGCAACCATTAAACGATATGACATTGACTGCCAATTTGAATGGACGGGCGAACTTCGTATTGCCGTTGAAGAGTGGCAGATTGAAGGCTTAGTCAAAGAAGCTAATTTACGAAATTCTTTTGGCGACCATGTAGAAGTTCTTAATCAAGATGAAATTCAAGCGCGAGTAAATTCACCATTATCAAAGGCCGCGCTATGGGATCCTGATGGCACAGCATTAGTGGACCCAGCACGTTTAGTGTGGGGATTAGAGCGGGCCTGCTTAAAGATGGGTGTAAAGATTTATGAAAATACTCATGTCGAATGGTTAGAGCGCACTAGTGATGCAATGATCGTCCACACACCTTATGGATCTGTTTATGCTCAGAAAGTTGCGCTTGCAACCAATGTTTTCAAATCACTAGTTAAGCGTGCTCATAAATATGTTGTTCCGGTATATGACTTTCAATTAGTCACCGAACCATTGACTAAAGCCCAGATGGATTCAATTGGATGGAGCGGGCGTGAAGGATTATCAGATGCGGGAAATCAATTTCATTACTACCGTTTGACTAAAGATAATGAGATTTTATGGGGAGGTTATGATGCTATCTATAATTTCCGAGGCAAAGTTCGTCAAGAGTATGAGACAAGTGCTGAAACCTATGCTCACTTAGCAGAAGCATTTTTAGAGAATTTTCCGCAGTTAAAAGGAATCAAATTCACTCATGGGTGGGGCGGAGCCATTGATACGTGTTCACGCTTCTCACCATTTTGGGGTAAAGCGTATGGTGGCCGAGTTGCATACGTGATGGGATTTACAGGTCTCGGGGTTGGTTCAACGCGATTTGGCGCACAAGTGATGTTAGATCTGCTTGATAAAGTTGATAACGAACGCACCCAGTTAAAGATGGTTCAAAAGAAACCAATACCTTTCCCTCCCGAGCCATTCAAGTTTTTATTTATCCGCTTAACTCAATGGTCCATCAATCGGGCTGATCAAAATCAAGGTAAGCGCAATCTTTGGCTGCGGTTGCTAGATGTTTTGGGCTTAGGCTTTGATTCTTAAGCTTTACCTCTATTCTTAACCCATGACTAATCACGGCAATATGTATGGCCCAGATTTCACCTTTCTTGGAATCGAGCGCTGTGATTTGGATGTGCCATCAACTTATGCAGATGCCGATGTTGTCATTGTCGGTGCGCCAATTGATAGCGGAACGTCACATCGCTCTGGTGCAAAATTTGGACCCCAAGCCATTCGTGGTGGAGATTATTTACCCCACGATGCCGAGCGTCCACATTTAGCATTACGTGTAGATTCATTGCATGCTATGAAAGTTGTTGATGCAGGTGATTTGTTAATGCCAGGTGGAGACTTAGTTTCATCCCTTGAGGTATTAGCTCAAGCAACTGAAAAGATTTCGCGTGCAGGTGCAATCCCAGTAATTCTTGGAGGCGATCACTCAATCGCATCCGCTGATGTTGCCGGAATCGTACGTCATCGCGGCCTTGGCAAAATTTCGATGATTCACTTTGATGCACACGCCGATACTGGTGAAGATCAATGGGGTGCGCTCATCGGGCACGGCACACCAATGCGTCGTTTAATTGATACCGGAACTGTTCGTGGAGATCGCTTTTTGCAGCTAGGTCTGCGTGGATATTGGCCAGATGCTAAAACTCTTGATTGGATGCGTGATCAGGGCATGCGTTCATACGAGATGACTGAAATCCATCACCGTGGACTGAACACGGTTTTAGATGAATCTTTTGCAATTCTTACTAATGAATGCGATGGCGTCTTTTTATCTGTCGACATTGATGTGGTTGATCCTGGAATGGCTCCAGGTACTGGAACACCAGAACCTGGCGGAATGACTAGCCGAGAGCTTTTAGAATCGGTGCGCAGAATTTGTCTGGAACTACCCATCGTGGGTATCGATGTCGTTGAAGTTGCTCCAGCATTTGATAGCGCAGACATCACTGCAATTTTGGCCAACCGTGTTGTGCTTGAAGCGTTAAGTGCAATTGCAAAGCGCCGTTCAGGCACACCATATTCACCAACACAAAATATTCTGGACCGCTAAATGCGCGATGTAGTTATATTGGGCTCTACCGGCTCCATTGGTGTCCAAGCTTTAGAAATAATTGCCAGTAATCCAAAGCAATTTAATGTTATTGCTATTAGCTGCGCGGGTACGGATCCAGATTTAGTAATCGCTCAAGCCAAGAAATTTAGCGTTACACATGTTGGTATTCTAAGAAACGCTGATGTTATTCGCCAAGGCTTGCCTGGTGTAATCGTTATTGATGGAGTCAACGCCTCAACTGAAATAGCTGCTATCAATTGTGATGTTGTAATTAATGGAATTACCGGCTCAATTGGCCTCGGACCAACTCTTGCTGCCCTAGATGCAGGCAACACATTGGCACTTGCTAACAAGGAATCACTAGTTGCCGGTGGTGATTTAGTAATGTCAAGGGCCAGAGGGCATCAGATAATCCCCGTCGACTCTGAGCACAGTGCAATTTTTCAATCAGCATTAGCCGGAAAAAAATCTGAAATCAACAAGATTATTTTGACTGCAAGTGGGGGAGCGTTTAGAGATCGAACAAATCTGGATGGAATTACGGTCGAAGATGCCCTCAAACATCCAACATGGACTATGGGCGCCGTTGTTACTATTAATTCGGCAACTCTTGTCAATAAAGGTCTTGAAATAATTGAGGCACATTACTTATTTGATTTGCCGTATTCAAAGATTGAAGCAGTAATTCACTCACAATCGGTGGTCCACTCCCTTGTGGAATTTAATGATGGCTCAACAATTGCGCAAGCAAGTCCACCAAATATGAAAGGCGCTATTGCATATGCAATGAATTGGCCTGATCGACTAATTGCAGCAACTGCGCCAATAGATTGGTCGATCCCTCACTCTTGGAGCTTTGCGCCCATCGATGCGAAACAATTTCCCAGTATTGAATTAGCACGCTATTGCGGTGATTTTGGCGGGGGCCTACCTGCAATTTATAATGCAGCTAACGAGAGTGCAGTTGCTGCCTTTATTTCAAAGAAATTGGAGTTTAAATCGATTGTTGAAGTTGTAGCCGCGGCTGTTTCGGATCTAGAGAAAGATTGCCCGAAAACCCTGCGGGATTTAGCTGATGTCAGTGCCATCGAAGATGATGCTCGAACGAGTGCACAAGCACATCTACTACGATTGGCCCCATAATGCAGATCATCGGAATCCTCGCTTTTGTAGTTGCATTGCTTCTTTCTGTCATGATTCATGAGTTTGGTCATTTCATAACTGCCAAACGGTATGGAATGAAAGTCAGTGAATTCTTTTTGGGATTTGGAACGCGAATCTGGTCAACTAAACGCGGCGAAACTGAATTTGGTCTCAAGGCGATCCCAGCAGGTGGATATTGCAAAATCGAAGGCATGGCTCCAGGGGACGTAATGCCAGAAGGTGAAGAATCCCGGGCCTTCTATCGAGCAAAATCTTCACGAAAGCTTATTGTTCTTGGGGCTGGTTCATTTCTACATTTTGTTCTTGGTTACTTACTCCTCTTTGTTTTATTTGCTGGCGTTGGAACTAATCAATTACTCCCAATTATTAATGAAGTTGTCAAAGGATCTGCGGCGCAATCAGCTGGAATTCTTGCTGGAGATGAAGTTCTAGCAGTAAATGGCAAGCAAGTGAAAGATTGGTATAACGATGTTCAAGTTATTCGTAATTCAAAGGGAGCGCCGTTAACCTTACTTATCAAGCGAGGAAATGAGCAGATAACTATTTCTGCATCAGCAAAGTTAGAAACTATTGATGGCAACAAGCGCTATCTACTAGGAATTATTAACAAAGTCGGAATCAAACGTGCTACTCCAACGACAGCTCTTAAGAATTCGGGGATTGTCACTAAAGATTTCTTAGTTCAAAGTGTTAAATCTTTAATCAATCTTCCGTCAAAAATTCCAGCATTGTGGGGACAGACCGTTGGTGGACAGACCCGCGATCCTAATGGATTAGTCGGTGTTGTCGGTGTGGCACGTGTATCAGGTCAAGCAGTTGGAAGTGATTCGTTATCGACAACCGAACGCTTATCAACTTTCATTTTAATTATTGCCAGTCTCAATATCTTTGTCGGACTCTTTAATCTTTTGCCGATTTTGCCGCTAGATGGTGGTCATATGGCCGTTGCGATTGCAGATGAAATTCGTGCATTCTTTGCGCGCCTTCGCGGTCGCCCTCGCCCTGCTGCAATTGATGTGACCTTGCTGACCCCTGTCACCATGGTGGTATTCGTAATCTTGGCAGCCCTTACCGTTTTGCTGCTCGTTGCAGACATCGTTAATCCAGTAGTACTTAATCTTTAGCGCAACCAGCATTCTTACGGCACAATAGCCACATGGTTGATCTTGGAATTCCTAGTGCGCCCCCAGCAACTTTGAGCCCACGTCGAAAGACGCGGCAGATGATGGTGGGTAATGTAGGCGTTGGAAGTGATTATCCAGTTAGCGTGCAATCGATGTGCACAACGTTGACTTCAGATGTGAATGCAACACTTCAACAAATTGCTGAACTCACCGCTTCTGGCTGCCAAATCGTGCGTGTTGCAGTGCCAAGTCAAGATGATGCCGATGCCCTAGCCCAGATAGCAAAGAAGTCTCAGATTCCAGTTATTGCAGATATTCACTTCCAGCCAAAATATATTTTTGCAGCTATTGATGCAGGATGCGCAGCTGTTCGTGTTAATCCCGGCAACATCAAACAGTTTGATGACAAAGTTAAAGAGGTTGCTAAAGCTGCCGGAGATGCTGGAATTCCAATTCGTATCGGTGTTAATGCTGGTTCCCTTGATCCTCGATTACTAGCCAAGTACGGAAAAGCTACTCCAGAGGCGTTAGCTGAATCAGCGCTCTGGGAAGCATCATTATTTGAAGAACATGGATTCTCTAATATCAAAATCTCTGTAAAGCATCATGACCCAGTAACAATGGTTAATGCTTATCGAATCCTGGCTGCTAAATCTGACTATCCATTGCACTTAGGTGTGACTGAGGCTGGTCCTATATTTCAAGGAACGATTAAATCAGCAACAGCCTTTGCTATTTTATTAGCAGAAGGAATTGGTGACACGATCCGCGTTTCTCTTTCAGCACCTCCAGTTGAAGAAGTAAAAGTAGGAATGTCGATTCTCGAATCACTTAATCTTCGCCAACGTAAACTTGAGATTGTGTCATGTCCATCATGTGGGCGTGCCCAAGTTGACGTTTATACCTTGGCAGAAAAAGTACAAGCAGGATTGCAAGGTATGACTGTTCCACTACGTGTTGCAGTTATGGGATGCGTGGTCAATGGACCGGGGGAGGCACGTGAGGCAGATCTTGGTGTTGCATCGGGTAATGGCAAGGGTCAGATTTTTGTAAAAGGAAAAGTTATTAAAACTGTACCTGAGGCCCAAATCGTTGAAGTTTTAATTGAAGAAGCGATGCGGTTAGCCGAAGAAATGGAAGCCGCTGGCGTTGCTTCAGGGCAACCATCAGTTGATGTTCGATAGGCTCAATCCATGCTAAAAATGTCTACGCTCTTTTTGCGTACGCTTCGCGATGATCCAGCAGATGCTGAAGTTGCAAGCCACCGCTTACTTGTACGAGCTGGATATATTCGTCGAATTGCAGCGGGTATTTATTCATGGTTGCCACTTGGTGTAATTACCCTTCGCAACGTTGAAAACGTTATTCGCCAAGAGATGGACCAAGCAGGTTTTCAAGAAGTTCATTTTCCTGCACTCCTACCGCGTGAGGCATATGAAGCAACAAATCGCTGGGAAGAGTACGGACCTTCGTTATTTCGTTTGCAAGATCGTCGTGGTGCAGATTATTTATTAGGTCCAACCCACGAAGAAATGTTTACTTTAATGGTCAAGGGTGAATACTCCTCGTACAAAGATTTGCCTTTATCTATCTATCAAATTCAAACAAAGTACCGTGATGAAGCCCGACCTCGCAGCGGAATTATTCGAGGACGCGAGTTTGTTATGAAGGACTCATATTCCTTCGACATTGACGATGCTGGTTTAGAGATTTCATATCAAAAACATCGCGATGCTTATGTCAGTTGCTTTAATCGATTAGGCATGAACTACAACATAGTTAAAGCCGTATCGGGTGCGATGGGTGGCTCAAAGTCTGAAGAGTTTCTAGCTCCTTGCCCAACAGGTGAAGACACCTATGTCTTGTGCCCAAAGTGTGGTTTTGCTGCAAATGTTGAAGCGATGATCACAAAGGTGCCAGCAGGTGATCCATCCGGCGTGCCGGCGTTAGAGGAGTTAGATACACCCAATACTCCAACGATTGATTCTTTAGTAGAGATTATGAACTCTCAATATGGCGGTGGACATACTGCGGCAGATACTTTGAAAAACATTATGTTAGTTGCCGATGGCACACCACTTGCAGTCTTGGTTCCAGGTGATCGTGAAGTTGATTTAAAGAGATTGCAAGAAAACTTGGGTGGAATTCACGAGCTACGTGTTTTTGAAGAAGCAGATTTTGCCAAACATCCCTCATTAGTTAAGGGATATATCGGACCACAAGATGCTGCGCGTTCTGGAATAAAGGTTCTGGCAGATCCCCGCGTAGCCCCAGGAACGTCGTGGATTAGTGGTGCAAATAAAAAAGATCGACATGCACGATATGTCGTGAACGGCCGTGACTTTACGCCCGATGCATATGTTGAAGCTGCCGAAGTTCGTGCAGGTGATAGCTGCCCGGAATGTAGCACCGAGATTGTTATTGATCGGGCAATTGAAATCGGCCATATTTTTCAACTGGGTCGTAAATATGCAGAGGCCCTGAGCCTTACAGTTTTAGATCACAACGGAAAATCACAAGTTGTAACTATGGGTTCTTATGGCATCGGTGTTTCACGCGCAGTTGCAGCTATTGCAGAGCAAACAAGTGATGAGATTGGTCTTAACTGGCCAGCCGAAATCGCACCAGCCAAAGTCCACATTGTTGCAACTGGAAAAGAGGATCTTCCTTTTGATACCGCCCTTGATATTGGCAAAAAGTTAGAGGCAGCTGGAATTACTGTAATGCTTGATGATCGACGAGATGCAAGTGCTGGCGTGAAATTTAAAGATGCTGAACTAATCGGTAATCCAATAATTGTCGTAGTAGGCAAGGCTTTAGAGCAAGGGAACGTAGAAGTGCGCGTTCGCAAAAGTGGGGACAAAAGTGAAGTTGCAGTGGCCGATGCAGTTTCAGCGATCATCAAGTTATTAGCTTAGAAACGTGTTTGCCGATTTATCGTTAGCCACTGGGCTATTTCTCATCTGTGCTTCTTTTTTTGCAGGGTTCGTCGACTCGATTGCAGGCGGTGGGGGATTAATTCAACTTCCGGCCCTTTTAATCGGATTACCAAAGACCGAAACTGTGACCGTGCTTGGAACCAATAAATTCGCCTCAGTTTTTGGAACAACCACAGCTGCAGCGCTCTATCGCCGTCAAATAAAGCCAGATCCAAAAGTTCTTATTGCAATGGCCTTACCCGCTTTTATCGGTTCAGCTGCCGGGGCTTCCATGGCATCACAAATTCCAACGAAATCAATGCGTCCATTAGTTTTAGTACTATTAATTGTTGTTGCGATTTACACATGGCTCAAACCCGATCTCGGAAAAATAGAATTACTGCGCCATCATTCAAAGCAAAGAATTCAAATATCAGCAGTTGCAGGTTTAATTATTGGTTTCTATGATGGAATTTTTGGACCAGGTACGGGCTCTTTCCTTATGCTGATTTTAGTTGCATCCCTTGGTTATGCATTTATCACGGCCTCGGCTATCGCTAAGGTTGTAAATGTCTCTACAAATATTGGGGCAATCATCGTCTTTGGAATCCATGGCGCAGTTCTTTGGCAGTTGGGTTTAATTTTGGGAGCTGCAAATGTTACTGGTGCAGTTATCGGATCACGGATTGCAATTCGTGGGGGTTCAACCTTGGTCCGAAAGGTATTCCTTATAGTGACGCTGGCATTAATCCTCAAAGTTGGAATTGATACTTTCGCATCTTTCTAGTTACACTTGGCCTACAACTTAATAAGAAAGCAGAACCACCCATGACGCTTAAGGATTCACTTACTCAACTTCTCTCTCCAGCTGTAGAAACCGCGGGATTTTTCTTAGAAGAAGTTCAAATTTCAAAGGCCGGCAATCACAGCACTGTTGTATGTGTTGTAGATGGCTTAAAGCCACTCAATATGGATGAAGTAACGAGCGTTTCACGAGTTATTTCCGAAATCTTAGATAGTGATCCAACAATGGGTGAGACACCATTTACTTTAGAGGTCACATCTCCTGGCGTTGATCGCCCGTTGACCCTGCCGCGGCACTGGACTAAAAATCTCACTCGTTTGATAAAGATGACCTTCAATGACGGAGCAACCCTTACCGCCAGACTTAATGATTTTAACGATACCCACGCAATCTTGGTTGAAAACATCAAAGGCCGAATGAAAAACCATGAGATTGCCTTTGCCGACATTAAGCGCGCAGTAGTTGAGATTGAATTTAATCGCAAGGATGACAACTAATGCATGTGGAAATGTCAGCCCTTGTTGAACTTACAAATGAAAAAGGAATTCCGCTAGAACAGTTGATTCAAGCAATTGAAGTCGGAGTTTTGACTGCTTATAACCAGACGGATGAAGCTAAGCGCCATGCCCATGCGGTTCTCAACCGTGAAAACGGTGAGATTCAAATCTTGATTCCGCAATTTAATGAAATTGGCGAAAAAATTGGTGATGAGCAAGATATGCCTGAGGGCTTCTCGCGCGTAGCAACTTCCACTGCCCGTCAAGTGATCAAGATGAAGATGCGTGAAACTAACGATGCATCGATCGTTGCCGAATTTACTACCAACGTTGGAGATGTTATTTCTGGCGTAGTCCAGCAAGGTCGTGATCCAAAGATGATCAACGTTAATCTTGGACGTTTCGAAGGCCGGATTCCGCCACAAGAACAAGTGCCTGGAGAGGTCTATAACCACGGTGATCGCATTAAATGTTTTGTTGTTGAAGTTAAGCAAGGATTAAAAGGGCCTGAGATTATGTTATCTCGCAGCCATCCAGCACTTGTAAAACAGTTATTTGCTCTTGAAGTTCCCGAAATTAATGATCGCATCATTGAAATCATGGCCGTTGCTCGTGAAGCGGGGCATCGAACAAAAGTTGCTGTACGTTCTCACCGTGCAGGTGTAAGTCCTAAGGGATCACTCATCGGTCCATTAGGTGCACGAGCTCGGGCTGTTATGGATGAACTTCATGGTGAAAAAATCGATATTGTTGATTGGTCAGAAGATCCTGCAACTTTCGTGGCGCATTCCCTTGCTCCAGCAAAAGTTTCTTCCGTAGAAATCACAGATCTTGCAGCACGTAGCGCCAAAGTCGTTGTCCCCGATTACCAGCTGTCCTTAGCCATTGGAAAAGATGGGCAAAATGCCCGCTTGGCCGCCCGCTTAACTGGCTGGAGAATCGATATTCACCCTGATAATCCCGTTGAGCTTTAAGCGGGCATTATGTAAATAAGGCTCCGGTTAGATACCATTGGGCATCGCTTCACACAATGAATGGATATGAAAGATATGAAACTTAAATGAGCTCGTTAGAACTATGAGGTCGTTCAACTAGGGCTTGCATGTAAAGTTTCATGCGGGCCAAGACAGGGGAAAAATTGTCAAAGGTCCGCGTACACGAGTTAGCAAAGCAACTCGGTATGGAGAGCAAGGTTGTCCTTGCAAAGCTCCAAGAAATGGGCGA
>WLIQ01000005.1 GCA_009726135.1 Actinomycetota bacterium
GTTGATGCTTCTCCACCTGAAAGTGGACCTTGGTATGCAATTGTGTAAGTCTTTACGGCTGCACTAGCTGTTGGTACTGAAGCTACGCCAAAAGCAACGGCTGCAGCAGTAACAATGGCAAGTGAACCCTTGATCTTCTTGTTCATGTAATGCCTTTCCTGTTCTTGTGTCCCGGGACAGGGAGGTGAGAAGGGTAACGGCTGGGGTGGGCTAATCACAAGCCCAATTGAACCTGTAAAAGCCAGGTTTAGTTGCAGTTATGTAACGTTTTCACGTACATGCAAACGATTAGCCTTCCGGTACCGCATCTGGGCTAATTACGGCCTCGGCCACCTGTTTCATGGTCAAGCGGCGGTCCATGGCTGCCCTTTGAATCCAAGAAAAAGCTTCAGGTTCAGAAAGGTTGAGAGCCTTCATTAAAATTCCCTTAGCTCGGTCGATAATTTTTCGAGTCTCAAGTCGATCATGTAAGTCGGCAACTTCTGCCGCTAATGATTTCATCTGTGTATGCCGACTGATTGCGATTTCAATTGCAGGTACTAAATCACCAATCGTAAATGGTTTAACAACATATGCCATGACACCCGCATCGCGAGCTCGTTCAATCAACTCTCTTTGAGAAAATGCAGTCAACATCAAAACGGGGGCTATTTCAATAATTTTTTCAGCTGCAGATATTCCATCAAGGATTGGCATCTTGACATCAAGGATTGCTAAATCTGGTTTATGTTCATGAGTTAGATCAATTGCTTCTTGGCCATTGGTAGCCTGAGCAACAACTTCATAACCAGCACCTTGTAACATTTCAACTAGATCCATACGAATGAGCGCTTCGTCTTCTGCAACGAGAATGCGAACGCTCATCTCTCATCCATCCTTTCAAACTTTCTGATGACATTCAAAAACAATGTCGATTGTGCCCCGAGTCGGATTTGAACCGACACTGTGCAGTGTTTGAGACTGCCCTCTCTACCGTTGGAGTACCGAGGCCTTTGGTGCTAAGTCTTCGGCCTCAATCTTAGCGGTAAGCCGCAGCTACTCCACCTACTGCATCTCCAACGCGGTGAACGCGCATTGCGTTCGTTGAGCCTGGAATTCCCGGAGGTGATCCAGCAACAATCATTACTTCATCACCTTTAACCGCACGACCAGAATCGATCAAAACGCTATCTACTAACTTCACCATTTCATCAGTGGCACCAACAATCGGCGTCAACATTGATTCTACGCCCCATGAAAGAGCTAGACGGTTGTATGTTCCCGGATCTGGCGTCATTGCAAGAATTGGAATGGAAGAACGCAGACGTGACATTCGACGAGCTGAATCCCCACTTTGGGTGAAAGCAACTAAATACTTAGCACCGACAATTGCGCCAACTTCCGTAGCGGCCTTTGTGATTGCACCACCTTTAGTGCGAGGTGGAGTTTTGATTGGGCGGATTCGATCTAGCCCACCTTCTTCGGTTTTTTGAATAATGCGAGCCATAGTTTCAACGGCCTCAATCGCAAATTCCCCCACACTTGTTTCACCAGAAAGCATCAGCGCATCTGCTCCATCAAGAACGGCATTTGCACAGTCCGTTGCTTCGGCGCGCGTTGGACGTGAGTTTGTAATCATGGAATCAAGCATCTGCGTAGCAACAATTACTGGCTTGGCCATATCGCGGGCAAGTTCAACGCACATCTTTTGCACCAACGGAACGTCTTCGATAGGTAGTTCAACTCCAAGGTCACCGCGAGCCACCATGATGCCATCGAAGGCTTCAACGATTCCTACAAGATTCTCAACTGCCTGTGGCTTTTCTATTTTGGCAATTACTGGAACACGAATACCTTCTTCGTCCATAATCTTATGAACATCTTTAATATCCTCGGCGCTTCGCACGAATGAGAGCGCAATAAAATCTGCACCTGCACGTAAACCCCAGCGCAGATCGTCAATATCTTTTGTCGATAGAGCTGGAACCGACACGGCCACACCTGGCAAGTTGATTCCTTTGTTATTGCTTACCGCGCCTGGCTCAATAACTTTAGTGACAACATCATTTCCTTTTACTTCAACAACTTCGACTGTAACTTTTCCATCATCAATAAGAATGCGATCTCCAGGTTTGCAATCCCCCGGCAATCCCTTGTAGGTCGTTCCAACGCGCTCTTTGGTGCCTTCAACTTCATCCGTTGTGATTGTGAAGATGTCACCGCGGGCTAAATCATGAGGACCTGCCTTAAATCGAGCAAGGCGAATTTTTGGTCCTTGTAAATCGACAAGAATTGCTACTGGTCGGCCAGCAGCTTTTGCTGCAGCTCGCACATGATTAAGTCGACCTTGATGTTCTTCATATGAACCATGTGAAAGATTAAGGCGAGCCATATTCATGCCAGCATCAATGAGCTCCTTAACTTTTTCAGGAGATTCAACGGCTGGACCCATCGTGCACACAATCTTTGCTCTACGCATGTGTCTACCTTAAACCATTAGTTGACGTGTTGTTGGTTCTATCGGAGACGGCAGCTGAGTCTCTCCAGTGAGATATCTATCAACGGCTGCTGCTGCACTTCTTCCTTCTGCTATTGCCCAGACAATAAGTGATTGTCCTCGCCCTGCATCTCCTGCTACGAAGATTCCTTCTTCACTTGTTTCAAAATCAGCATTACGTGCGATGTTTCCACGATCATCTAACTTCACTTCTAACTGCTTGATGAGATCAGATTGTTCTGGACCAGTGAAACCCATTGCTAGGAATACAAAATCTGCTGGTATCTCTTTTTGTGATTGTTCGACTGGCTCGAATTTTCCATTTTCAAACTTAGTTTCAACAATACGTATCGCGCGTAGGTTTCCATTGGCATCGCCTAGAAACTCTTCGGTGCTCACAGAAAACATACGATTGTCATCTTCTTCATGAGCACTCGATACTCGATAAATCATTGGATAAGTCGGCCAAGGTTGTGAGTCGGGCCGTTCATCACTTGGACGCGGCATAATTTCGAGTTGAGTGATGCTGGCAGCTCCTTGGCGAATCGATGTGCCCAAGCAATCTGCACCAGTGTCGCCGCCCCCGAGAATTACTACATGCTTACCTGCAACATCGATTGGTGAAACATCAATTTCACCTAACGCTTGCTTGTTTCCCCAAGGTAAGAACTCCATGGCTTGGTAAATTCCCTTTAGTTCGCGGCCAGGAACCGGCAAGTCACGCCATTTGGTTGCACCAACGGCCAAGACAATTGCATCGTACTTCTTGCGTAGATCAGCACCTGTTACTTCAGTACCTACATCGACTCCAGCGCGAAAACGTGTTCCCTCTTTTTCCATCTGTTCTAAGCGGCGATCAAGAATATGCTTTTCCATTTTAAATTCAGGAATTCCATAACGGAGTAATCCGCCAATTTTATCCGCGCGCTCATACACGGCAACTGTGTGCCCAGCGCGCGTTAGCTGCTGAGCTGTAGCCAAACCAGCCGGGCCAGAGCCAACTACGGCAACTGTCTTTCCGCTAATGCGGTCTGGTGCTAAGGGTTTTACTTCTCCAGCTTCAAAAGCTTCTTCAATTGTACGAAGTTCAACTTGCTTGATCGTGACAGCGTCACGATTGATAGCAACAACGCAAGCGGTTTCACAAGGTGCTGGACATAAGCGCCCGGTGAACTCGGGAAAATTATTTGTTGCATGCAGCCGGTTAATTGCTTCAACCTTGTCACCGCGCCAAATCAAATCATTCCATTCTGGGATTAAATTGCCGAGTGGGCATCCTGAATGGCAAAAAGGAATTCCGCAGTCCATGCACCGGCCAGCTTGTTTCTGAAGATGTTCGAAACTCTGTGGTTCATAGACTTCGCGCCAATCTTGAATTCGTACGTCGACTGGGCGACGTGTTGGAACTTCGCGAGCTGTAGTCATAAATCCTCTTGGATCAGCCATTTGCGGCAACCTCCATAACTAATTCATCAACCGGTAAACCCTCACGTGTTGCCCGGGCCATCGCTTCTAGAACTCGTGCGTAATCTCGAGGCATAACTAATGAGATGCGAGTCAGTGCAAGCTCCCAATCCTTCAATAGGTCTAGGGCTACTGGTGAACTTGTTTCGCCAGCAAATGCGCTGATAAGAGCCCGCACGTTATCTTTTTGATCTGCAGGCACTGCCAAGATATCGACCATATCTGTATTTACGTTCATCGGATCAAGATCCAAAACAAATGCACGTCCTCCGGACATACCCGCAGCAAAATTTCGTCCGGTTCGACCAAGAACAACAACTATTCCGCCAGTCATGTATTCACATCCATGATCACCGATACCTTCAACAATTGCTGTGGCACCAGAGTTGCGGACACAGAAACGTTCACCGACAACACCGCGAATCATTATCTGTCCTGAAGTTGCACCATAACCGATGACATTTCCAGCAATAACATTTTCAAAAGAATTAAATGTTGATTTCTCATCAGGCCGAACAATGACTCGGCCACCGGAAATTCCTTTACCAACATAGTCATTTGAATCGCCGAATAGACGAATTGTCAGACCACGTGGAATAAATGCACCCAGAGACTGTCCAGCTGAACCGTGCAGAGTTACATCGATCGTGTCATCAGGTAGTCCTGACCCGCCATGCATACGAGTAATTTCTGCGCCCAACATTGTTCCCACTGTGCGGTTCACATTTCGTACTGGAAGATCAATGCGCACTAATTCTTTTCGCTCTAATGCGGCTTCTGAAAGAGAAATGAGGGTGTTATCCAAAGCTGCATCTAGGCCATGGTCTTGCTTGGTCGTATTGTGCAGCGGACTTACAACATCCGGGCGCAGAAGCAATGGTGCAAGATCTAATCCGCTTGCCTTCCAGTGATCAACAGCAGCCTTAGTGTTGAGATACTCGACATGACCAACTGCTTCTAACAAAGTCTTAAAGCCCAAACTTGCCAAAATCTCGCGGACTTCTTCGGCAATGTATTCAAAGAAAGTTTCAACAAACTCTGGCTTGCCACTAAAACGCTTACGAAGTTCTGGATTTTGAGTTGCCACACCTACAGGGCAAGTATCAAGGTGACACACACGCATCATGATGCACCCTGAAACAACGAGTGGCGCAGTTGCAAATCCAAACTCTTCAGCTCCAAGAAGAGCTGCAATAACAACATCGCGACCAGTTTTTAACTGGCCATCAGTTTGAACAACGATGCGATCGCGAAGATTATTAAGTAAAAGGGTTTGCTGGGTTTCAGCTAAGCCAAGTTCCCAAGGTGCTCCAGCATGCTTCAGTGATGTCAATGGAGAAGCTCCGGTGCCACCATCATGACCAGAAATTAGAACAACATCGGCGTGGGCTTTACTCACACCGGCCGCAACAGTTCCAACACCAACTTCTGCAACAAGCTTGACATGTACACGAGCATTCTTGTTTGCATTCTTTAAGTCATGGATGAGTTGAGCTAAGTCTTCAATTGAATAAATATCATGATGCGGTGGCGGCGAAATAAGCCCGACTCCTGGTGTTGAATAACGTACTTTTGCAACCCATGGATAAACCTTGTTGCCTGGCAACTGTCCACCTTCGCCAGGCTTGGCTCCCTGTGCAATTTTAATTTGAATATCATCTGAGTTAACGAGGTAATCACTGGTAACGCCAAATCGACCCGAAGCAACTTGTTTGATTGCTGAGCGCTTTGAATCACCATTTGCCATAGGCAAGTAACGATCTGGGTCTTCTCCGCCTTCGCCAGTGTTTGATTTGCCCCCAATGCGGTTCATTGCAATCGCCAATGTTTCATGGGCTTCTTGGGAAACTGAACCATATGACATTGCGCCGGTTGAAAAGCGCTTAATGATTTCTGATACGGATTCGACTTCGTCAATAGAAATTGGTGGGCGAATTTCACCATTAAATTCAAATAATCCGCGTAAAGTCATTAATCGCGCACTTTGATCATTGACCCGATCTGTGTAACGCTTAAATACGTCGTAGCGCTTATTACGGGTTGAGTGCTGCAATGTAAACACTGTCTCTGGATCAAAGAGGTGAGGTTCACCTTCGCGACGCCACTGATATTCCCCGCCGATTGGAAGTCGCTTTGTACCTGGAATTGCTCCTCCGGGTGGATATGCAATGTGATGGCGTGCGATGGTTTCTTGCGCAATTACATCAAGGCTCACGCCGCCTAAACGTGATGTTGTCCCAACGAAATACTCATCAACAACTTCTTTACTCAAGCCAATAGCTTCAAATACCTGTGCGCCAGTGTAAGAAGCGATTGTGCTAATACCCATCTTGGACATCACCTTGAGAACGCCTTTACCTAAACTCTTTATTAAGTTCCGCACAGCTTTTTCTGGAGTAATTCCAGTGATGACACCTTGCAAGACTAAATCTTCAGCAGTTTCCATAGCTAAATATGGATTAACGGCTGCTGCGCCGTATCCAATCAATAACGCAACATGATGCACTTCGCGAACATCACCAGCTTCGATAACTAGGCCGACCTTAGTACGTGTCTTTTCGCGAATCAGATGGTGGTGAACAGCAGAAGTTAAAAGTAGAGAAGGAATTGGGGCTTCTTCTGCGTCAGCGTCGCGATCTGATAGAACAATTATGCGGGCACCATCGCTAATTGCCTGTGATACTTCTGTTTTGATCTCTTCTAACCGCTCGCGCAGTGAATCGCCACCATCGGCTACGAAAAATAGCCCCCGAATAACATGAGCGGCTAAACCTGGATAGTCACCATCGGCATTGACGTGAATAATCTTTGCGAGTTCATCATTATCTATTACTGGAAATTCTAGAGAAATCTGACGACAGCTACTTGGACCAGGATCTAGCAAATTATGTTCTGGTCCCATTGAAGTTCCAAGACTTGTGACTAACTCTTCGCGAATTGCATCAAGCGGCGGATTGGTAACTTGGGCAAATAACTGTGAGAAATAATCAAAAATTAATCGCGGCTTATCGGAAAGCGCGGCGATAGGAGTATCTGTTCCCATTGAGCCAAGGGCCTCAAGCCCATTCTTTGCCATCGGTGTAATAAGGATGCGCACTTCTTCTTCTGTGTAACCAAATGCTCGTTGACGACGCAAAACCGAAGAGTGGGGATAAACAATATGTTCGCGCGAAGGAAGATCACTGAGCTTAACCATTCCGGCATGTAACCAGTCGCTGTAAGGAGCAGCTGCAGCTAAATCATCTTTAATTTCACCATCTTCGATAATGCGGCCTGCTTCAATATCAACTAAAAACATCTTGCCTGGTTGTAAGCGACCCTTCCGAGCAATGTTTTGCGCAGGAATGTCTAAAACACCAACCTCTGAAGCAAGAACAACAAGACCATCGTTAGTTACCCAAAAACGAGATGGACGAAGCCCATTTCGATCTAGGACTGCACCAACTTGATGACCGTCAGTAAAAGTTACACACGCTGGTCCATCCCAAGGCTCCATGAGTGATGCGTGGAATGCATAGAAGTCACGGCGATTTTGCGGCATAGTTTCGTGATTTTCCCAAGCTTCAGGAATCATCATTAAAACTGCGTGCGGTAGCGATCGTCCACCTAAATAGAGAAGCTCTAGGACTTCATCAAATGATGCAGAATCACTGCCCGACATTTCAACAATCGGAAATAATCTTTTGAGATCGCCGGGAATTAGATCACTTGCAAGCAGAGATTCCCGCGCACGCATCCAGTTTCGGTTTCCCTTCACTGTATTAATTTCCCCATTGTGTGCGATGAAACGATAAGGATGAGCTAGTGGCCAGGAAGGAAATGTATTAGTTGAAAAGCGTGAGTGAACTAGTGCTAAAGGAGATTCAACTCGCACATCAGATAAATCTGGAAAAAACTCTTCAAGTTGACCCGTCGTAAGCATTCCCTTGTAGACAATTGTTTGAGAAGAAAGGGATGGGAAATAGAGTTTGAGTCCGTGTTCAGCGCGTTTGCGCAAACAGAATGCCAGACGATCAAGTGCCAACCCAGTCTCACCATTTATACCTGAAAGAAATAACTGTTGAAAACTTGGCATGACAGAAAGCGCAGTTTTCCCAAGTGAAGATGCGTTAATAGGGAGTTCTCGCCAACCTAAAACATTGAGGCCCTCTTCTACTGCAAGCTTTTCGATTGCACTTTTAATTTCTACGCCTTGTTCTACAAATGCGATTCCTGTGGCATAAGCACCAGCAGCCGGTAATTTAAAATCTGTGACATCTTGAAAAAATCTATCGGGAATTCGGATAAGAATTCCAGCACCGTCACCGCTATCTGGTTCAGCACCTGAAGCACCGCGATGTTCAAGATTGCGCAAAGCAGTGAGAGCTTTTTCAACAATTTCATGTGTTGCAACTTTGTTGAGCGTTGCCACCATTGCGACACCGCAAGCGTCATGTTCTTGCGCAGGGTTATAAAGACCTTGCGCTTGCGGATAATTGGAAGTCAATGCCACGGCGTAGAGCTCCTGTTGTCGAATATGAATTGCGGGACAACCTTGGCCCAGTAGTGCTGGCAAAGAGTAGCAACAAATGGGCCACTTCTTGAAGTATCTAAATCCCTGAAATGTTCGCAATCTGGCCAATTGCTGCAGTGATGAGCATGCCAAGACATCCGCCAATGATCACTCGAATTGTTGGTATGAGAACTTTTGAGCCGGCAGTTCGAGCGCTGATAATGCCAGTTAGCACTAAGCCTACAATCGTGAAAACAACAATGCTCCAAGCCTTGGCCCCAAGTGTCGGAGCAAAGGCCCCAATAAATGGAACGAAGCCACCGACAGTAAAACTTAAAGCCGAGGCGATCGCTGCTTGCACGGGCTTGGCTTTTGTATGTGGATGCTGACCTAATTCATCACGTAGATGCGCAGCAAGTGGATCCTTTTTGTGCATCTCTTGCGCAACGGTCATCGCAAGTTCAGGAGAAAGTCCTCGTGCAATATAGATATGTTGCAGTTCAATGAGTTCGCCCTCTGGATCAGCTGCCAAATGTTCAATCTCTAATAAACGATCCGACTCTTCAACATCATTTTGCGAACGGACTGAAACATATTCACCCACTGCCATCGACATGGCGCCCGCAGAGATTCCAGCAAGGCCAGCAGTAATAAGAAAATCATTTTTACCTGCAGCTGCAACGCCAATCATGAGGGATGCCGTAGAAACCAAACCATCGTTTGCACCTAAGACTGCCGCCCGCAACCAACCCGCACGATGAGTGCGATGGTGCAGGTTGCGTTGGTATACATCTTCAAGGGCCATAGAAATCAGCCTACCCGAAAGCTATTGGGCTTTCTTTGATTGAATCCGAAATGTCACTGCTGCACCAAAAATTGCGAGCAAGCTGACCCATATATTCAGGCGTAATCCCCCAATAATGTGAGCAGTATCAATACGAATCGATTCAATTGCAAGCCGACCCATCGAATAACCAAGTACGTAAAGCGTAAACATCTGACCTGACTTGAAACGGTGGGCATATTTAATAAGTACAAAGGCCAATATCGTGCACCAGATCGATTCGTAGAGAAATGTTGGGTGGAAACTCTCGAATGTGGAATAACCAGTTGGGCGAAATCGAGCGGGAACTTCTAGAGCCCACGGCGCTTGTAATGGCCTACCGAAGAGTTCGATATTGAACCAATTTCCAAATCGCCCTATCGCTTGAGCAAATAGAACACCGGGTACAAGAGAATCCAAAAAAATTCCAAATGTAGGAAGTTCAATTTTCTTAGCAAGCTGGCGATAACGCACCCATGCTGCTGCAGCCCCTAAAGAGATCGCTCCCCAAATTCCGAGACCACCCTGCCAAATTTTGATTGCATCCATGGGATGTCCATTGGCGCCAAAGTATGCATCAGGTGAAGTGATGAGGTGATAAATACGACCACCAACAATTCCAAATGGAACGGCAGTAATAGCAACCTCTGAAACAACAGATCTGCCATTGAGCGTATGAGAACGAAAACGTTTGTCACCAAGCCATACTGCTATCGCTATTCCGGTAATGATACTTAAAGCATAAAAATGTATCGTCAGTGGCCCCAGTTCCAACGAAGATATCGTCGGAGATGGAATTGCGCGAATCAAGGGTTAGCTTGCCTCGAACGCTGCAGAGAATTCTTCAACAAGGAAAGTACCGCTTTTGCGCTCCCATAATTTTCCATTGAAGAAAACCGTAGGGGTCCCTTGCACATTGTATTTTGCCATCGATTCGTAAGCTGACTTAACAAGATCTAACTTTGAAACCTTAGTAACGCAATCAACAAATGATGGTGACTCCAGTCCTGCGTACTTTCCGATTTTGATTAGGTTTTGAGTTGTATAAAACCCAGAATTTTCAAGTGCTGGTTGAACTAAATACATTGCTTTGTGGAAATCTAAATAGTGTCCCTCATCGGCTGCGCAATATGCAGCATTAGCGGCAGCAACTGATTCATTGCCAAGAAATGAAAGTACGTGATAAACGACATTTGCTTTTTTTGCGCGAATCAAATCATCTATATAAGCACCATTTGCGACCTCAAAAGTATTACAGACCGGACACTGTGGGTCTTCCCATAAGTCGATTGTTTTGGCGGCGCCAGTATTGATCGAAATTCCTGATCCATTATTTGTATCAACCGTGGCGGCAACGGCTGCGCCTACTTTGAAATCCTTAAGAGCAATAAAGGACTCATTAGCTTTAGTCTTTTGCCCAACAACACTAAATATCGCACCAGTTGCCACTACTAAGGTGACCATGCCGATAACTAACCACCTAGTGAAGTTGTCTCCGCCAGATGCCTTAGTTGCCTTAGCCTGCTTTACCATTACTGCTCCTCGATTATTTGAAGTGGTTTTTCAATACTTAAAAGGCCATATGGGAAAAAGTATAGATAAATGCCTGTTAATGCCAAACCTAAATCGCGCAATATCTCTACTAAATATGCACGATGCACTTCGGCCGCCTTACTTGGATCTACAGCTCCCCCACCTCCAAAGCAGCCACAATCAATAAGTATCCCGCGAGCCCACACAGAAATAATTGCGACTACAAAAATGAGCATTACTGCTGTGGCAACTACCGCCGCGAATCTGATTGACAGCCCGATAATGAGCAGAACGCCAATTGCAATTTCTAGCCACGGCAATGCATAACCCATCAGGTGAGCGATATTTGTTGGAAGGATTTTGTAGGCAGCGACTGCGCCTGCAGATTCATCGGGTTTGAAAGCTTTTAATCCCCCGGCAACGAGTAAGACTCCACCAAGTAACAAACGAGAAACGAGAGAAATTATCGGTTGAAATTTTTTATTGATATTCCTCATCGTCCTTCACGAACTCCTAGCGCCAATTCTTTGGCTAATGCTGTGATTGCATCGAGACCTTCTTGTTCACTCTTTGCATTGAGAAGCAATTTAATGAAAGCAGAGCCCACGATTACTCCATCAGAATACGCGGCTACTTGCTTTGCTTGTTCTCGAGTAGATACACCTAAGCCTACAGAGACTGGAAGTTTGGTTGCGTTTTTTACACGAGCGACAAGGGCACTAGCATCAACTGAGACATCGGTACGTGTTCCTGTCACACCCATAACAGATGCGGCGTAAACAAAGCCTCCGGTTTTTGATACTACTTGAGCCAATCGATCATCTGCCGTACTGGGCGCAACCACGTAAATTGGATTAATTCCATGTTTAGTCGTTGCCTCTAACCAGCGGCCAGATTCTTCGATTGTTAAATCAGGAGTAATTACTCCTGAACCACCGTTATCAATAATTGATTTCGCAAATGCATCCACACCATATTTTTCAATGGGATTCCAATACGTCATAACTACTGCGGCTACACCAGCAGTAGTTGCTGTCTTTAGTGCCGAAAAAACATCGGCGGCATTTGTGCCACCTTTTATCGAAATTTCTGCAGCTTCTTGAATCGTTGGTCCATCCATAACTGGATCGCTGTATGGGTAACCAATTTCAATAGCATCAACACCTGCCGCGGCTAAAGCGATAATGGCTTTTGCGCATCCTGACTGCGACGGAAAACCAGCCGGAATATAGGCAATTAACGCAGCCCGATTCTCACTTCTAACTCTTTCAAATAACGTATCGAGCGGTGTGCTCACAATGGGATTCCAAAATACTGCGCTGCTGTTTGTACGTCTTTATCTCCACGTCCAGAGAGATTAATAAGAAGGGTGGCATCTGGACCTAGTTCATTACCGATAACTAAAGCACCAGCTAAAGCGTGCGCGGTTTCAATCGCTGGAATAATTCCTTCGGTTCGACACAACAATGCAAATGCTGCCATTGCTGCATCATCATTAACTGCTCGGTATTCGGCGCGACCAATGTCATGTAAGTAGGCATGCTCTGGACCAACGCCTGGATAATCTAATCCGGCAGAAATCGAATGGGACTCAACTGTTTGACCATTCGCATCCTGTAAAACATAAGAGCGTGTTCCGTGCAATACGCCAGCAGATCCGCCTGTAATTGTTGCGGCATGACGACCAGTTTCGACTCCATCCCCACCAGCTTCTAATCCAATTAATCGAACACTCGTATCTGGAATAAAAGCATGGAAAATTCCGATTGCATTGGATCCACCACCGATACATGCGAGTACTGCATCAGGTAATTTCCCTGTGAGAGCAATTACTTGTTCGCGTGCTTCTTCACCGATTATTTTGTGAAAATCACGGACCAAAGTTGGGAATGGATGTGGACCGGCTACCGTACCTAACATGTAGTGAGTCGTTGCAACATTAGTAACCCAGTCACGCATTGCTTCATTAATTGCATCTTTTAAAGTTCGTGAACCAGAAGTAACTGGAACAACTTCTGCCCCTAATAACTTCATCCGTGCCACGTTGAGAGATTGGCGGCGAGTATCTTCTTCACCCATGTAAACAACGCACTCAAGACCCATCAATGCCGCAGCAGTTGCTGCTGCTACACCGTGTTGTCCAGCACCTGTTTCAGCGATGATGCGTTTCTTACCCATCTTCTTGGTGAGAAGGGCTTGACCTAAAACATTATTGATTTTATGGCTACCAGTGTGATTAAGGTCCTCACGCTTTAACAAAATTCGCGCTCCACCAGCGTGTTCTGCAAATCTTTTGGCTTCGGTTATCAAACTTGGGCGTCCTGTGTACGTACGATGAAGTTCGGCAAGTTCTGCCTGGAAAACAGGATCAGATTTTGCTGCATTATGCGCTGCTTCTAACTCATCTAGTGCACCGATGAGGGCTTCGGGAACAAAACGTCCACCGTACTGTCCAAAATGCCCCAGGACATCGCTAGTTTGAATACTCATTGCTCAATCCTACCGAGACCTAGAAGTTCTCGCATTGCTAATGATAAATCCCCCGCACGTACCAAGGCCTCACCCACCAAAATCGCATTAGCACCATTGGACTGTGCAAATTCCACATCTATGCGAGTTGAAATTCCGGATTCAGCGACCCTGACCACATCACTGGGGATCCGCGGGATGAGTTCGGCAAAGGCTTGTGCATCTACGTCCAAGGTTTTTAAGTTTCGTGAATTCACGCCAACAATCTTCGGGGAAATCTCAAGGGCTCGCTCTAACTCATCATTTGTGTGAACTTCAACAAGTGCGCGCATCCCTAAGCCTTCTGCCAACTGATGAAAATCATTTAGTTGAGATTGGCTAAGGGCCGCGACGATCAGAAGCACAACATCTGCACCATGGGCTCGGGCTTCGAAAAATTGATATTCATCGACCATAAAATCTTTGCGAAGAATCGGAATACTGACGCGCGAGCGAACTGCGTCGAGATCATCTAATGAACCACCGAATCGACGTTGCTCGGTTAACACACTTATGACGGATGCACCTGCACCTTCATATTGTTCGGCTAGCCCCGCTGGATCTGCAATTGAAGCAAGGACACCTTTACTTGGTGAAGAACGTTTTACTTCAGCAATAACTGACATCTCTGAAGACCTTAATGTTGCCAGGGGATCTCGTACCGGTGCTGCTTGATCCATTGCCTCTTGCAACTGCGCCAAAGGTTTTCTACGCGCAGCTAAATCTTCGCGTACTCCCTCGATAATTGAATCAAGCACACTCATGCTTTGTCCTCATCCGTTGGATCGATGCCTTTGTCCAACGCGCTCCAGGAATTGAGGATTCGAGGTTTTCTTTCATAGCGTGACGATAAGTTAAATTTTTTACCAATGAGAACCACTACAACGAAAACTACAATGATACTGATCGATATAGCTAATGATTGATTCATCAATTTTTACGCAATCTATTAGCTGAATCGATAGCCATCAGAACAGCTGCTGCTTTATTTCGGCACTCTTGGTTCTCAGATTCAGGATCTGAGTCGGCAACAATTCCTGCACCCGCTTGTACATAAGCGATGCCCTCACGTATGAGGGCGGTTCTAATTGCAATGCACGTATCAATATTGCCGGTGAAAT
Source organism: Actinomycetota bacterium (assembly GCA_009726135.1). Classification (GTDB taxonomy): domain Bacteria; phylum Actinomycetota; class Actinomycetes; order Nanopelagicales; family Nanopelagicaceae; genus Planktophila. Next base: position 14,418 of record WLIQ01000005.1, read on the forward strand.
CTATGTACCCAACAATGCCGCCATAGACTCCACGTCGAGTTGGCTCGAGTTGTTCAATGATCTCCATTGCACGTGGTTTAGGCGCACCCGATAAAGTTCCAGCTGGAAAAACAGAAAAGAGAGCATCTACCGGAGTTGCGGTATCTGCTAACTTTCCAGTTACTGTAGAAACTATATGCATTACATGCGAATATCTTTCGATGTGCATAAAATCAATAACCTCAACCGACCCAGGCGCACATACGCGCCCTAAATCATTGCGCCCTAAATCTACGAGCATCAAATGCTCTGCTCTCTCTTTTGGATCAGCTAATAGCTCTTCACCTAAGCGGTGATCCTCTTCTGGAGATGATGAGCGCTTACGAGTTCCAGCGATTGGATGAATCATCACTTCGCGATCATTTACTTTTACTAATGCTTCAGGACTAGATCCCACGATTGTGACACCTTCGATGAAGCGAAAGAGATACATGTAGGGACTTGGATTATTGAGACGAAGCATTCGATAGACATCAATTGCCTCTGCAGTACATGACATTGAGAAACGCTGTGAAAGAACTATTTGGAAGGCTTCACCCGCAAGGATTTCCTCCTTCGCAATCGCAATTTTTGCTTTAAATTCTTCCCCGGTCATATTTGCATTAAAAGTGGGAGCGGCATGAGAATCAATCTGTGCGATATCACCAGGCAAGGAAACTGCTAAATCCTTTTGCATCCGATCAAGGCGTTCATTACAAGATGCGAAAGCTTCATCGATACGGTCATCGCTTCCGTCCCAGTTAATTGCATTTGCAATCAAGGTAATCGTTCCATCACTATGGTCAAGAACGGCTAAATCACTGGTCAACATAAAACTGAGTTCAGGAAGTGGCAAATCTTTTACTGAAAGGTTAGGAAGCTTTTCTAAGCGACGAACAACGTCATAACCCATAAAGCCAACTAAACCTCCAGTTAATGGCGGAAGACCTGCAATCTTGGGAGATTTTAAGTGTGCGGCAGATAGTCTTAACGCCTCTAGAGGATCAATTCCAGTTGGTGCGCCTGCTGGTGCGCTGCCCTGCCAATACGCTTTTCCATCCTTTTCACTCAACGTCGCTTCACTTCGAACGCCTATAAATGAATAACGTGACCAAGCACCGCCGTGTTCGGCCGACTCAAGTAAAAAAGTATTAGGCGCATCTTTAGCTAATTTTCTGTAAACACCTAACGGCGTTTCGCCATCTGCGAGCAAGCGGCGCGAAACCGGAATTACGTTGGAAACCTTTGCATAAGCGCGAAACTCTTCCAGGTTCATTGGATTAATCCATCGCTATCGGTTTATGGAAACATGTATTTTCACCGGTATGACAAGCAACTCCGGTTTGTTTTACTACTACTAGCAGTGCATCGCCATCGCAATCAAGTGATACTGATTGCACTTCTTGAAAATGGCCAGAAGTTGCTCCTTTAACCCAAATCTCGTCGCGAGAACGTGAAAAGTAAGTTGCTTTGCCTGTCTTTAATGTAAGCGCTAAAGATTCTGTATTCATGTAAGCAAGCATCAAAACGTCTTTGGTTGTCACTTCTTGGACAACTGCAGGAATGAGCGTATGTGGATCTTTGAGCATTTGTGCAACTGATGGATCAAGGATGCTCATGTCCTAATTCTGCCTTATCGGGCAGCCTGCATGCGAACCGGATAATTGTGGGCATTGAGATAGGACTTCACATCACTTATGCGGTGAATACCAAAGTGAAACACGCTGGCGGCAAGTAGTGCGTTAGCGCCTGCATCGATTGCTGCGGCGAAATCCTCAAGGGCTCCGGCCCCACCGCTAGCAATCAGTGGAACTTTAGAAACTGCTCGAACTGCTGTGATCATTCCAATGTCATATCCCGCACGAGTGCCATCTGCATCCATAGAGTTAAGAAGGATTTCACCTGCGCCAAGAGCACATGCTTTTTCGGTCCAAGCTAGTGCATCTATTCCTGTACCTTCACGGCCACCATGTGTTGTGACTTCAAAGCCTGACTCGGTACGTGCGCGGCGCGCATCAACTGATAGAACTAAAACTTGTGAACCAAATCTATCTGCAATTTGCGCGATTAATTCTGGTCTCTCTAACGCTGCCGTATTTATTGATACCTTATCGGCGCCTGCGCGAAGTAAACGATTAACATCTTCTACGCTTCTAATACCCCCACCAACAGTAAGTGGAATAAATACTTGTTCAGCAGTTCGTCGAACAACATCTAACGTTGTTTCGCGTCCAATAACACTTGCTGAGATATCTAAAAACGTTAGCTCATCGACTCCTTCGCGCCCGTAGAGAGCCGCCATTTCAACAGGATCACCTGCATCAACTAAGTTGGTGAAGTTGACTCCCTTGACTACGCGTCCATCAGTAACATCAAGACAGGCAATAATTCGTACTGAAAGTGTCATCGACCAGTAACTTTCAAAGCCTCTTGCAAAGTAAATGCCCCCGCATACAAGGCTTTGCCTACAATCGCGCCTTCAACACCAACTTTATTTAAGTTACTTAATGCGGCGATATCTGCGAGTGAAGAAATTCCCCCACTTGCAACTACAGGTTTCTTGGTAACAGCGCACACCGATTGAAGAAGTTCTAGATTTGGCCCAGCAAGAGTTCCATCTTTTGTCACATCTGTGACTACATATCTGGCGCACCCATCTTTTTCTAAGCGCTCAAGAATTTCAAAAAGATCCCCACCCACTTTGGTCCAACCACGTGCGGCAAGAACATGTCCGCGCACATCAAGACCAACGGCAATGCGATCACCAAATTCACCAATCACTTGAGCTGTCCATTCTGGATCTTCTAGAGCGGCCGTTCCTAAATTAACTCGATGACAACCCGTGGCAAGTGCACGGCGGAGAGATTCATCGTCTCGAATTCCGCCAGAGAGTTCGACTTTTATATCAAGAGCTCCAATAACGTGTGCCAATAGTTCGGCGTTACTGCCACGACCAAAAGCTGCATCTAAATCAACTAGGTGTATCCATTCAGCGCCTGCAGCTTGAAATTCAAGGGCGACTTCAAGTGGTGCACCGTAGATGCTCTCCTGTGCAAGTTCACCTTGAACAAGGCGAACAGCACGTCCATCTTTAACATCAACGGCAGGTAATAGCTCCAAATAACTCATAGTGTTTTCGTCCAATTCTTAATCAGAGCAAGACCAGCATCTCCCGATTTTTCAGGGTGAAACTGTGTCGCCGATACATATCCATCTTCGACGGCCGATAAAAACTTTTCACCGTGAGTTGTCCAACTCTGCAACTTGCCCACAGCTTTCTTTGCTGCATAAGAATGTACAAAATAGAAAGATTCCTTTTCGATTCCTTGAAACAAAACCGAAGCAGCATCACTTTCAACGCTATTCCAACCCATATGGGGAAGGATGGGGGCTTGCATTAGGGATACTTCTCCATCCCAAATTCCCAGACCAACATGTTGACCATTTTCACTATGCTCTGTGCCTCGGCTAAAGAGAATCTGCATTCCAATACAAATTCCAAGTACCGGCCGTTCATTCGATATTCTTTCTCGAATAATTTCTTGCCCTTCGATTGCATTCAATCCATTCATGCACGCTGCAAATGCACCAACACCTGGGACAACTAAACCATCAGCGTTAAGTGCAACCGTGCGATCAGAAGTGACAACTACATCTAAACCCGAAGTTGCGAATGCTCTTTCGGCAGAACGTAAGTTGCCAGATCCGTAATCAAGTATTGCGATCAAAGAGAACCTTTTGTAGAAGGAATCCCAACAACTCTGCCATCTAGTGAAACTGCATCACGCAAAGCTCGTGCAACGGCCTTAAATTGAGCCTCAAAAACATGGTGGGCATTACGGCCTTCAAGAACACGAATGTGGAGAGCAATATGGGCTTCTGCCACGATTGATTCCCAGATGTGCTTACCCAATGTTGTATCAAAAGTTCCGATGAGTTCAACGATTTCAGGTTGGCGATGGACTAAATATGGTCGACCCGAAAGATCGACAGCGGCTTGAACCAAAACTTCATCCAACGGAACCATTGCATCACCAAAGCGACGGATACCGGCTTTGTCCCCCAACGCTTCACGAAGAGCTTGACCAAATGCAAGCGAAGTGTCTTCAACGCTATGGTGTGAATCAACATCAACGTCGCCTTTTGTTTTAACTGTTAGGTCAAAGCCGGAGTGCTTTCCTAACTGAGACATCATGTGATCAAAAAACGGTACTCCCGTTGAAACATCGATAACACCCTGGCCATCTAAATTGAGTTCGACTAATACATGCGACTCTTTGGTTTCTCTTTCAACGCGTGCTTTTCTCATGGCGGCCTTTCCTTAGATAAGTTCTTTTAATGCAGATATAAAAAGAGTATTTTCGGCTTCATTGCCAACGCTGACACGCAAATATCCCTCGAGGCCAACATCCCTTATGAGGACGCCTTTGCCTAGAAGATCACTCCAAAGTTTAGGGGTATCAGCCTTGAATCCCGTAAAGAGAATGAAGTTTGCCGCACTTGGAATAGTTTTCAAGCCCAAATTGTGGAGTTCTACAACTAAAGCCTCACGAGCAGCAATAAGCGTTGAAACGTAACCCAAAAGTTCATCTTTGAAATCGATGGCAGTACAAGCAGCAGCCTGAGTGATCGCACTTAAGTGATAAGGCAAACGAACAAGCATCATTGCATCTTTAACCGCACCATCGCACACTAAGTAACCTAGTCGAGCACCAGCAAAGGCAAAGGCTTTGCTCATCGTACGAATAACTAAAACATGTGGATTTTTTCGAATGAGGGCGACCGCAGATTCCTGCGATGAAAATTCTGCATACGCTTCGTCAACAACGAGCAGGCCGCAAACTTTTACACAAGCATCGGCTAGCAGTTGAATCTCAGCAATCGTAATCGATCCGCCCGTAGGGTTATTAGGTGTAGTGATAAAAGTGATTTTGGGCTTTAGAGAAGCAATCTGCAAAACTGCAGATTCAACATCGAGAGAGAAATCGGGATTACGTTTTCCATCTACCCAGTTGGTGCCACACACATTCGCAATCAGTGGGTGCATTGAATATGAAGGGGTGAATCCAAGAGCTACTCCTTCACCAAAAGCTAAGAAAATAGATTGGATAATCTCATTGCTTCCATTTGCTGCCCAGATGTTATTCATTGAAAAATCTGTGCCGCTTGCAGAGTTTATGTAGTTAGCTAATTTGGTACGAAGTTGAATTGCATCACGATCTGGGTAGCGATTTAAATCTGCCGAAACTTTCAAAACCGCTTCGGCAATGGCCTGTTGAAGTGCAGGAGATGGCGAATACGGATTCTCATTGGTATTTAGTGCAGCATCAGCTGGAAGTTGAGGCGCACCATAAGGAGTCAGTGGCGACAAATCGTTGCGTAGTGGCAACCATGCTGGCCAGTTCATTTATTCATTTTCCAATCGCGCTGTCATCGCCTCACCGTGGGCTGGCAAATCTTCTGAGTTGGCTAACGTAACTACCGTGGGAACTAAATCAGTAAAGGCCTTTTGGCTGTATTCAATAAAATGAATTCCGCGCAAAAAGCTTTGAACCGATAACCCACTGGAATGGCATGCACAGCCACCTGTTGGCAAGACGTGATTTGAGCCTGCTGAATAATCTCCAAGTGAGACTGGAGAAAATCGTCCAATAAAAACTGCTCCGGCATTTCTAATTTTCTTGCTATCGCTGTGAGCATTCTTTGTCTGAATTTCTAAGTGTTCGGCGGCATATGCGTTAACAACATCAATCCCGTGCGCAATGTCATCAACGAGAACAATCGCAGATTGAATTCCTGTTAATGCACTTGTGATTCGATCTGCGTGCTTAGTTGCTGCAACTCGAATCTTAAGTTCTGACTGAACTGACACAATTAATTCTGGTGAATCAGTTACTAGAACCGCGGCTGCGATTACATCATGTTCTGCTTGGCTAATTAAATCTGCAGCCACATCTGCCGCGATTGCACTTGAATCTGCCAGAATCGCAATCTCAGTGGGCCCAGCTTCTGAATCTATTCCAATCAATCCACGCAGTGCCCGCTTAGCTGCAGCTACATAAATATTGCCCGGGCCAGTAACTAAATCTGCTTTCTGGCATAGACCGTCAACACCATAAGCAAACATGGCGATTGCTTGGGCTCCCCCAACCGCAAATACTTCTGTAATTCCTAAAAGCACACACGTTGCCAAAATAGTTGGATGAGGCAAACCGCCAAAATCTTTTTGCGGAGGCGAAGCAACAGCAATCGATGAAACTTTAGCTATTTGTGCTGGAACAACATTCATCACAACACTGCTGGGATAAACCGCACGACCACCAGGGACGTAGAGTCCAACACGATCTACTGGAACCCATTTCTCAGTAACCGTGCCGCCATCTACAACCGTCGTAGTTTTTTCATTTCGAATCTGATCCATATGCACTACACGCACTCGCTCAATAGAAATCTCTAGCGCAACGCGAATTGCAGGGTCTAACACTTCTAACGCATCATCTAAAGCTTTTTGGGGAACTCGAATCGAAGGTGGAATAACTCCATCAAATTCATGAGCTAACTTGCGAAGCTCTTCTTCTCCACCTGTTTTAACTCTGTGCAAGATTGGGTCAATCAATCGCATAGCTTCGGCAACATCGAGAACGGCGCGTGGGAGTTCGGCGTTGTATTGCGCCTTGGTTAAGGCTCTTCCACGCAGGTCAACGGAGCGAATCATTTGCTAATTGTAATGGTCGTGCAGAGAAGGGTGGGAGTGAATTTTAAACCAAACAGTTGGGCCCAAGAATTGATTTCAGGTCCGCGCTCAGAGATGGAGAAGCTGTGACCGATGCATCAATTGTCATCACTGTACTGCCTCCATTTTCAGTTAATGAAAGATGTACTTCACGCTTACCTGGATGAGATCGCAATATCTCTTTGATTCGATCGACAACTGGTGGAGTGCATTGGGACATTGGAATGGAAATTACCAATGGGCCTGTTGGGCCAGTTGAAATATCTGGCATTGACATCTCAAGGGCGGTAAATCGAAGTTTTTCATCACGGCGATCAACTCGGCCACGAACGGTCACTATTCGATCTTCTGTCAGCGACATTGAATGTTGATTATATGTATTTGAGAAAAAGAGTACTTCGAGCGATCCTTCAAGATCTTCTATTGTAACGACAGCCCATGATGCGCCTTGTCGAGAAACTTTACGAGAAACACTTGTGATCAAGCCGCCAATAGTGACAATCGATTCGTGCTGTGCGCCTTCATCAACAAGTTCGCTGATGGACATATCGGTATTTGCGCGCAATACATGTTCAACTCCAAGCAATGGATGATCTGAAACGTAAAGGCCTAACATCTCGCGCTCATAGCTAAGTAACATCCCTTTGTCCCACTCGCCTGTCGGGATTTCAATATCTAAACCAGAAACTTCAGTAATTGCTTCACCGCCAAAAAGATCAAACTGTCCAATAGCTTCTGCGCGCTTGCTTTCGATTACTGAATCTATAGCTTCTAAGTGAATTGCGATTAAGCCTTTACGTGTTGCACCGAGTGATCCAAATGCTCCAGCCTTAATTAAGGATTCGATTGTTTTCTTATTGCATACCTGTGCATCAACTTTTGCCAGAAAATCACCGAAGGAGGTAAATCGCCCTTTGTTTTCACGCGCAGTCTTTATAGAAGCAACTACGCCTTCGCCTACATTTCGAATTGCTGCTAGGCCAAAGCGAATATCTTTAGTGCGCGGTGTGTATTCTCCGTTTGATTCATTAACATCTGGTGGCAAGACATTAATACCCATTCGTCGACACTCGCTCAAATAAAGTGCTGACTTATCTTTGTCATCGCGCACACTTGTCAAAAGAGCAGCCATGTACTCAGTTGGATAGTTAGCTTTAAGGTAGGCAGTCCAATATGAGACTACCCCGTAACCTGCTGAGTGTGCACGGTTAAATGCATAATCGGAGAAGGGAATCAAAACATCCCATAAGCGTTTAATGGCAGCATTTGAAAAACCATTGGCTTTCATGCCGGCTTCAAATGGCACATACTCTTTATCCAAAATCTCTTTATTCTTCTTACCCATAGCCTTACGCAAAAGATCAGCGCGTCCGAGAGAGAAGCCCGCCACTTTTTGCGCAATCGCCATTACTTGCTCTTGATAAACGATAAGGCCGTATGTATCTCCCAGAATTTCTTGTAGTGGCTCAGAAAGTTCAGGATGGATTGGCTCAACAGGCTTTCGTTTATTTTTGCGATCGGCATAGTTGTTATGCGCATTTTCACCCATTGGCCCAGGGCGGTAAAGGGCTATAACGGCAGAAATGTCTTGGAATGAATCTGGTGACATAGATTTGAGAAGCGCGCGCATTGGTCCACCATCGAGCTGAAACACGCCCAGAGTGTCGCCGCGTGAAAGAAGTTCATAAGTTTTTTTATCATCCAAAGTTAAATCCTCTAGTACCACCTCGATGCCTTGATTTTCTTTGATATTGATTAATGCATCATCTAGAACCGAAAGGTTGCGCAAACCTAAAAAGTCCATTTTTAACAAACCAATAGATTCGCAAGCGCCCATATCAAATTGAGTAATGATTGCACCGTCGGCTTCACGCCTGTGAATTGGGATCACATCGAGTAATGGTTCGCGCGAAAGAATGACGCCGGCTGCATGCACTCCCCATTGGCGTTTTAAACCTTCGAGTCCGCGCGCTGTATCCACAACTCGTTTGGAATCTGGATCTGATTCATAGAGGGCGCGAAATTCTCCGGCTTCGCCATATCGATCATCTTTAGGATCAAAAACTCCACCAAGTGAAATATCTTTACCCATCACTGTTGGTGGCAGGGCTTTAGTGAGTTTTTCACCAATTACATATGGGTAACCAAGTACGCGAGTTGAATCCTTGATTGCTTGCTTAGATTTAATTGTGCCGTAAGTAATAATTTGGGCAACGCGATCTTCACCATATTTATTCGTGGCGTAGCGAATCATTTCGCCGCGCCTACGCTCATCAAAATCGAGATCGATATCAGGCATCGAAATACGTTCTGGGTTGAGGAATCGCTCAAACAAAAGTCCATGTTCCAAGGGATCTAATCCAGTGATGCCTAATGAGTATGCAACAAGTGAACCAGCTGCAGAACCACGTCCTGGTCCTACTCGAATTCCAACTTCTTTTGCATGGCCAACTAAATCTGCAACAACTAAGAAGTAGCCAGGAAAACCCATTTTCTCCATCACGCCAAGTTCATAATCAAGGCGTGCTTCATGTTCAGAAGTTAACTTTGCGCCTAAGCGTTCTTTCATCCCTCGAATTGATTCTTTTTTAAGCCATGAATCTTCGGTTTCACCTTCTGGAACTGTGAACTGTGGAAGTAAGTTTTCACCTTCGCGCATTGTCACTTCACAACGCTGGGCAATAAGTAATGTGTTGTCACAACTTTCAGGAATATCTTTAAAAAGCTCACGCATTTGGGCAGGGGTTTTTACATAGAAAGAGTCGTTATCAAATTTGAATCTCTTAGGATCTGCCAAGGTTGATCCAGATTGAACGCAGAGAAGTGCTTCGTGTGCGTTTGAATCGGCTTGTAATGTGTAGTGCAGGTCATTAGTTGCAAGAAGAGGTAGACCGAGCTCTTTTCCGAGTTTCAAGAGGTCAGATTTCACGCGGCTTTCAATGTCAATTCCATGATCCATTACTTCCAAAAAGAAATTTTCTGCTCCAAAAATATCGCGGTAATCACTTGCCGCTTTTATCGCTTCTTTGTATGCGCCCATTCGTAAACGAGTTTGAATTTCACCGCCTGGACAACCTGTTGTCGCAATCAGCCCCTTTGAGTATTTTGATAAGAGCTCACGGTCCATGCGGGGTTTGTAGTAATAGCCTTCAAGGGAGGCAAGTGATGACAAGCGGAAAAGATTTCCGAGCCCAACATTATTTTCTGCCAAAATTGTCATGTGCGTATATGCGCCGCCGCCAGAAACATCATCTTCGCCACCACTAGCCCACTGCACGCGTTTTTTATCGAAACGAGATTCTGGAGCAACGTAGGCTTCAATTCCAATAATTGGCTTGATACCAGCTTTTTTTGCCTGCTTATAAAACTCATAAGCACCGAAAACATTTCCATGATCAGTCATTGCAATTGCGGGCATGCCTTGACGTGCAACTTCGGCCATTAAATCTGGAACACGGGCAGCGCCATCGAGCATTGAGTACTCAGTATGGACGTGCAGATGTACGAAGTTTTCAGAGGTCATGGTGAACGTAGATTATTACTTAAGGAAGAACAGCATCAGATAGCAACGCCAATGAGCGTGTGAGATCGGCTGGGTATGGCGCACTAAAAGTTAAATGTTCTCCAGTTATGGGGTGGTCAAAAGCGAGTTCCTTAGCGTGTAGCCATGGACGTCTCATCTCTAGAGATTTAGCCAAGACAGGGTCTGCACCATATGTTGTGTCACCAACGAGTGGGTGATTTAGGGCAGAAAAATGGACGCGAATTTGGTGGGTCCGTCCAGTTTCAAGTTCAACTTTGACGAGTGAGACACCACGATAAAACTCAATAACTTCATAATGGGTTATTGAATCTTTTCCAGTTGCTACAACTGCGAAACGGTGATCCTCTTTTGGATGACGATCGATAGGCGCATCGATTGTGCCTGTTGTTGGATCCATATGCCCCTGGATGAGTGCATGATAAATCTTACCGACAGTCCGATTTCTAAAGGCGTCTTTTAAAACCGTAAAAGCACGATCACTCTTTGCAACAATCATGAGCCCACTTGTGCCCACATCTAACCGGTGAACAATTCCTTGGCGTTCTGCTGCACCACTCGTTGAAATTGAGTAACCAGCTGCCATAAGTGCACCAACTACTGTCGGTCCCATCCAACCAGGGCTTGGATGCGCTGCACATCCAACAGGCTTATCTATTACAACAATTGCATCATCATCATAAACAATCGTTAAACCCTCAAGAGGCGTCAGGGGAATCGGATCTTGATTAATTGGCGCTGGCATCAAAACTTCAATTACTTGATTAGCTGCCACCCGATCAGACTTTCCCATTGCTTTGCCCGAAGTCGTAATATCGCCATCTTCTAGCAATTTCACAACGGCCGTGCGTGAGAGCCCAAGAACTCGAGTCAGAGCACTATCAATTCGCTCACCTGCAACGCCTTCAGGCACTGACAAGGTGCGATGTTCTCTACTCATATCAACTCTTCTTTTTTAATAGGCGGGATGTTGCGTGCAGTTAATACAACCGAAATAAACGCCGCAATTACGATTGCAGAGTCTGCAATATTGAATATAGGCCAATGTGGCAGTTGCATCCAATCGATAACATGGCCACGAAGTAATCCAGGCTCGCGGAATATTCGATCTGTCAGATTTCCAAGAACTCCCCCCATAACTAGGCCTAATACAACGGCCCAGCCTTTAGAGGTAAGTCGCGGAGCGTAATATGAAATGGCGATTAAGACTGCAATTCCAAAAAATGACAGCATTAAAGTCGCACCTGCTGCAAATGAAAACGCCGCACCCGAGTTTCTGACGAAGTTAAGTTGAAAGAATGAACCCAGAATTTTGATACTGCCCTGGTGGGACAAATAATTAACCGCCCAGATCTTGGTAGCTAAATCAGCAATCCAGATGAACCAGGCAACACTTAAAAGTGTGCGCCAGACGCGCACAATTAGCGCCGTTCTTCTTTCTGCTTGCAGAGCATGCACAAAGTTGCCCGTGGGAAAACTTGTAAACGGGCTTTACCGATTGCACTTCCACATTCTTCACAATTTCCATAAGACTTTGAATCGATTCGCTCTAATGCACGTTCTGTTTGCAAAACCATATCGCGGGCATTAATAACCAATGACATCTCGTGTTCACGTTCAAAAGTCTTTGTGCCGGCATCAGCTTGATCATCGCCAGCACCTTCACCAGATTCTTGGATAAGTGAGTCCATTTCATCTTCAACCTTGGCAAGTTCGACGCGCAAACGGGATAGCTCTTTTGAAATTTCACTTCGAATACTTTTTAGTTCTGCTGCCGTCCAAGGAGATTCACTCTCGCTTACGACAATGGGCGTTGGGGCAGATTTAATCGGCTTCAATGGTGCAATCTTTTTGCCAGATTTAACTGGACGGGGTGGGGGTGGCATAACTAAACGGCGCTCTTCAATGACTGGAACAGTCACAGGGGCCGTAATTGTTGACACTGAAACTGTTTGCGATTTCTCATCAACTGTCAGAGTTGTTTTGGAGGGAAATGGTTTACCTGGAGCCTTTTTAACTGGAATGCTTTTTACCGCCGCTTTCTTTGCTACAGCTTTTTTAGCTGGAGCTTTCTTAGCGGGAGCCTTCTTGGCAACAGCTTTTTTGATGGGAGCCTTTTTTGCTGGCGCTTTCTTAGCAGGAGCCTTCTTTGCCACGGCTTTCTTAGCTGTGGCTTTCTTTACTGGCTTCTTAGGCATGTCGCGAACCTTAATGCTCTTCGGGGGCGCTTACCAATTAGCCACGAGGTTGAATCCCCCTTATGCACGCTAGTATTAGCCCACTACCGCAAATGAGCATTGACGGGGCCATCACCTCACGAGTTTGCTAGAAGAAATGGTGAAAGCCATCTAGACCTAGCCGCGGATAGAAAAGCAAAGTGGCGTGAATTTCACGCAAGGCGGGTGGTACCGCGCGGTCTGTGCCTTGCAGATCTCGTCCCTCCAGAGTTCTTAACTCGTGGAGGCTTTTTTATGTCGTTTCGCGCAATCCCTGCAGCTGTTGATCTGCCTGCCGTAGAACATGAGATTTTAAAGTTCTGGCGCGATAACGCAATTTTCGAAAAAACTGTTTCGGCTCGCGAAGGTGCACCAGCCTGGATGTTTTATGAAGGCCCACCCACTGCCAATGGAATGCCTGGGACGCACCACATTGAAGCGCGTGTATTTAAAGATGTCTTTCCGCGTTTTCACACAATGAAAGGCAAACATGTAATCCGCAAAGCAGGGTGGGATTGCCATGGTTTACCGGTTGAAATTGCAGTTGAAAAAGAACTTGGCTTTGCTGGCAAAGGCGATATCGAAAAATATGGAATAGCTGCCTTTAACGATAAATGCCGTGAGTCTGTGCAACGTCATGTTGGTGCCTTCACTGACATGACTCACCGAATGGGATTTTGGGTGGATTTCGATGAAGCATATTGGACTATGTCACCTGAATATGTTGAAAGCGTGTGGTGGTCACTCAAAGAAATCTGGAAAAAAGGTTTACTGGTTCAAGACCATCGTGTTGCACCATATTGCCCGCGTTGTGGAACTGGACTCTCTGATCACGAATTAGCTCAAGGATATGAAACAGTCATTGATCCATCAGTGTTCGTTCGATTCCCCGTTACTTCTGGTGAATTAGTAAATCTCAGCGCTAGTTTCCTTGTTTGGACAACTACACCGTGGACTTTAGTATCTAATACTGCAATCGCAGTTCACCCCGAGGTCGACTATGTTGCTGTAGAAGTAACGGTTGATGAAGTAAGTGAAGTATTAATAGTTGCAGAAGCCCTCATTGAAAGCGTTAAAGGTGAGAAGAAAATTCTCAAGAAGATGCTCGGCAAAGATCTGGAGCGCATCACATATAAGCGTCCATTTGATTTTGTAGAAATCCCAGACTCGCACTTTGTAGTTTTAGCCACATACGTAACCACCGAAGATGGAACTGGTTTAGTTCATCAGTCCCCTGCTTTTGGCGCTGATGACTTGGCGGTTTGTCGAGCATACGGATTACCTGTCATTAATCCGATTGCACCAGATGGTCATTTCTTAAAGGAAGTACCTGTTGTTGGCGGAATGTTCTTTAAAGATTCTGACAAAGTTCTAGTTAAAGAGTTAAAGTCACGGGGTGTTTTGTACAAGCACCAACCATACGAGCACACATATCCGCACTGCTGGCGCTGCCATACCGCGCTTATGTATTACGCACAGCCATCGTGGTATATCCGCACAACTTCAATCAAAAATGCATTACTTCGCGAAAATGCGGCAACCGATTGGCATCCAGAAACTATTAAAGAAGGACGTTACGGTGACTGGCTCAATAACAATATTGACTGGGCGTTATCTCGAAATCGCTACTGGGGCACTCCACTGCCAATTTGGCGTTGTGAAAATAAGCATGAAATTTGTGTTGATTCCTTAGCTGAACTTGGTGCTTTAGCCGGACAAGAGCTATCAAATTTAGATCCGCACCGACCATTTGTTGATGACATTACTTTTGGTTGTGCCGAATGCGATTCAACGATGGTTCGTGTCCCCGAAGTTATTGACTGCTGGTATGACTCTGGTGCAATGCCCTTTGCTCAATGGGGCTATCCGCATAAAGAAGGCTCAATAGAGAAATTCAAAGAGTCCTACCCTGCTGACTTTATTTGTGAAGCTATAGATCAAACACGTGGCTGGTTCTACACATTGATGACAATTGGAACGTTAGTTTTTGATAAGTCCTCCTATAAAACCGTTCTCTGCCTAGGCCATATTTTAGATAAAGACGGACGCAAGATGAGTAAGCACGTAGGCAATGTGTTAGAGCCAATGGCGTTGATGGATCAACATGGCGCCGATGCAGTGCGCTGGTACATGCTGGCAGCCGGTTCACCATGGGCTGCTCGCCGAGTCGGACATGAAGCAATTAATGAAGTTATTCGTAAAACTTTATTGACGTACTGGAATACCGTTTCTTTCCACGCGCTCTATGCCAATGCCTCAAATTTTGATTTGAGTTTGCGAACTAAGGTCGCTGATCGGCCACTTATGGATCGCTGGATTATTTCTGAACTCAATCTTTTGATTGAAGAAGTCGATGCCGCACTCACTGACTTTGACTCACAGGTAGCCGGACGTGCACTTGCTCGATTTATCGATGATCTTTCAAACTGGTATGTGCGCCGTTCGCGTCGTAGGTTCTGGGATGGCGATGTCAGCGCGCTCTCAACGCTTCATGAATGCTTAGTGACTCTGACCCAGCTTCTCTCACCGATGGTTCCATTTATTACTGAACAAGTGTGGCAAGAGTTAGTCATTCCTGCGGATTCATCGGCTGTAGCTTCTGTGCACCTTTCAGATTTCCCAGTTGCAAATGCAGAAGTTATCGATCGCGAACTAGGTAACCAAGTCGCATTAACTCGACGAATCGTTGAACTTGGTCGGGCATCACGCGCCGAATCTGGAATCAAGATTCGCCAGCCTTTAGGTCGCGCGCTGATAGCTGCCAGTGGTTGGGCTGCGCTGCCAGAACAAATGCGTGAGCAAATTGCAGATGAACTCAACGTTGTTGATTTGCAAGATATAGCTAACGCAGATGGCGATCTAGTTAATATCTCAATTAAAGCTAACTTTAAAAGCCTTGGAGCAAAATATGGCGGTGCTGTTCAAGAGATTGCTAAGGCGATTGCAGCAACTGATGCCACTTTACTAGTTAAGACTTTGCGGGCTTCTGGCACCACCACACTCGGAACATGGGAAATCTCCCTAGATGATCTTGTTGTAACTGAAGTTCCAAAGACTGGGTGGATGGTTGCTTCACATGAAGGAGAAAGTGTGGCCCTTGATTTAGAGCTCACTCCGACCCTGATTTCGGCCGGACACGTTCGTGAAGTCATTCGCTTTATTCAAGAACGAAGAAAGAGCGATGGATTTGAAATTTCAGATCGCATCAACATTGTGTGGAACGCATCTGCTGACATTGCAGCAGCTATTGCCGGCGATGAAATCCACATCAAAGATGAAGTTCTTGCGCTATCTATGGTTTTGAACTCTTCGTTAACAATTGAAGAAAATGAACTTGGGATTGCTGTCGAACTTACTAAAGCTGGCTAACTAATCCCATAAGAAGTTGAACTCCGAAAAAGAGTACGATGAAACTTAGATCCAGGCTGACTGCACCTAGTCGAAGTGGTGGAATGAAACGTCCAACAAATCTCATGGGCTTATCGGTAATCCCGTAAACAAGTTCCACGAGCAGTAACCCAATTCCCTTTGGGCGCCAATTGCGTGCAAACATTCGCACATAGTCAAGAATCAAACGCGCAAGTAGAGCAAAGAGAAATAGTTGAAGGACGTCAGCTAGCAACGTTCCGATGCGCACTAAAAATTAACCTTGATTAAAAAAACTTGCTTGCGCAGCTGCTGATTTGTCTTCGGTATCGATTGAGACATTTGCAGGAGACAAAAGAAATACTTTCTTAGTAACTCGCTCAATAGTTCCATGCAAACCAAATGCAAGGCCACTTGCAAAATCAACTAAACGCTTGTGCTCTGATTCATCCATATCTGTTAAATTAATTATTACTGGATTACCTAAACGAAAATGCTCGCCAATTGTGCGAGCTTCGTTGTAAAAACGTGGATGCAAAGTAACGATTCGATCAAGGACCGGCAGATCAAGTTGTGGGACATCTTGAACTGATGATGAAGTAACCACAGAAGAGACTGATTGCGGTGCACGCGCCTTGATTCGAACTTCACTTGACCCCATCGTTGAAGATGTTGGTGAAACAACTGATGTATCGAATTCTGGGTCGTCCATCAAACCTAAGTAGTTTGCGACGCGCTTGAGTGCATTAGCCATAAGTAAAAGATACTCGCCGGACTAGCGTGAACCCAGGATTGAGCTGCCAATCCGAATGTGTGTCGCTCCGAGGGCAATAGCTTCTTCAAAGTCCCCACTCATGCCAGCAGATAATTTATCCGCCTTAGGAAAATCAACCATAAAAGCCTTATGAATTAATGATAATTGGGAAAAAGCTTCCAATGGTTGCACCCCTAACGGTGCCACTGCCATGAGACCAACCAGTCGATGCCGGGATGAATTCCCAATCGCTGTAGCTAACTCATGGAGTTTTTCGGTACTTGCTCCCCCACGTCCAGTGGAACCATCGAGTGAGACTTGGCAAAATATCTCTAACGAGTGGGGTGCAATTTTCTCGATGATTTCAAAATGCTTCATTTCATCTAGTGAATGGATCACGTTGCTCCAAGAAGTAATAGATTTCAATTTGTTGCTCTGAATCTGTCCTTGAAAATGCCACGTACCGGCAACGCTGGCTGCTTTAGGGGCGGCATCCGAATCTCGATTTTCACCAAAATTTGAAATACCCAGCTGCGAAAGTATGTCGACATCACTTGCCGGAAATGTCTTTGTCACAGCAATCAAAGTGATCTCATCTTCACTTCGACCAGCAAGCGCTGCAGCCTTAGCAATACGTTCTTGGACTGCCGCTAAATTCGAGGCAATTTCATCGTAGCGGTTCATAACCATATTACCCCGGCAGTTCTGCCCGTGATGTTATGACGTCGATAAGAAAAATACTCTTGGTTTTCTAACGTACAAACCGTAGATGCCTCATAAGTGACTCCTTCGGATACCAAAACTGCACTGAGCGCTTTTGGCAGATCTAGCGAGGGCGTATGTTGCAACGTAAGCGATAGTGCCGATGGATGTAGCGTGCACACTTCATCGGCCATGGCTTGTGGAACTTCATAACACCGTCCACAAATCGAGGGTCCCAACTGTGCATGAATATCACGTGCACCTAAATTTCGCATCGCATCAATAGTTTTGCTCGCTAAAGAATTCACCAAACCGCGTCTACCAACATGCACTGCACCAACAACGTTTGCAGAGCTAAGCAGTAATGGAATGCAATCTGCGACCATAACCGCTAGTGCGATTCCGGGAATTTTCGTGATGAGGGCATCACAGGTTGGTTCAGAAATAATCTGCGTTATTTCTACAACATTATCTCCATGGATCTGATTCATAAACTGCAATGATCCCGTGGATTTGGCAAGTAAATCGCGATTCAAGGCAACGCTTTCGGGATCATCACCAACGTGATGGGCAAGATTAAATGACTCAAATGGCGCATGGCTTGCGCCATTGCGCCTAGAGGTAAAGACGCTAGGCAATTGTCCTTACTTCATAAAGTCTGGAACGTCGATTTCATCTTCAGATACGAGTTCTTCAAATGTAATGCGGCGACGTGGAGTTGGTTCTGTATCTAATTCCAATGCAACTGAGATTGGATCATTGCTTGGAATTGGATTGGATACTCCACCAAGAGTTGCCGCATCGATAACGGGAGTGACCACCTTGCGAGGTTCTCCCCCTTCAAAGCCAGCTGCAACGACGGTGATACGTACTTCATCACCAAGGGCGTCATCAATAGTTGTTCCAAATATAAATTTGGCATTGGGATGAACTGCTGACTGTACTAATTCACACGCTTCATTAACTTCAAAGAGGCCAAGATCAGAGCCACCGGAAATCGAAAGAAGCACTCCCATGGCCCCATCGATAGATGCTTCCAGAAGTGGTGAGGAGATAGCTAGTTCAGCCGCACGTAGTGCGCGGTTTTCTCCGCGGGCAGAACCAATTCCCATTAATGCAGATCCCGCGCCAGACATAACCGCTTTGACATCGGCAAAGTCCAAGTTAATTAATCCAGGCTGAGTAATTATTTCGGTTATTCCTTGAACGCCTGAAAGTAAAACTTGATCTGCGCTTTTGAATGCGTCGGCTAAAGTTATTGTGCGATCTGAAATTGCTAGTAAGCGATCATTTGGGATAACTATTAACGTATCGACTTCAGAACGCAAAGCTTCTATGCCAACATCTGCTTGAGCTGAACGCAATTTTGCTTCAAAAGAAAATGGTCGAGTTACAACACCAATTGTTAATGCTCCGATATCTTTTGCAATCTTTGCAACAATTGGCGCCGCTCCTGTTCCTGTTCCGCCACCTTCGCCCGCAGTTACAAACACCATATCTGCGCCACGTAAAATCTCTTCAATATCATCTGCGTGATCTAACGCCGCTTCGCGACCTTTTTCAGGATCCATTCCAGCGCCGAGTCCGCGAGTGGTTTTGCGTCCAATATCTAATTTCACATCGGCATCACTCATTAATAAATGTTGCGCATCTGTGTTAATCGCAATGAACTCAACGCCTTTAAGTCCGACATCAATCATTCGATTAATTGCATTTACTCCACCGCCACCAATACCAACAACTTTGATGACTGCTAAATAATTCTGCGGTGAAGCCACTTGTAACCTCCTTGAGAACCATTAACCTCTACTTGAGGCTTATAATTCAACGTTTTCTATAGGGCGAACGTAAAGTGCCAAGGGCTCTTAATCAAATACCGACATGATTTATTTATTGTGTCGTCAAAAGATTTCTATTTAACGATTGGTGCATGTGGTGCCGATAGATCGATTCTCTTTACAAGTGCATTTTCGGGTTGTGCCAATAAAGCCTTATAAACCTTTGCTTTTAGATCGTTATCGGTGGACTGCCCCCAACCAATTTCAATAATTCTGCCTTCCACATTTACTTCTAAGACATAGGCCCCAGTGCTTCGAACTTTTAGGACTACCAAAGCGCTCTTAATTGCATCGGGCAAAGAATTAAAGAAGTTGGCCGCTACTAATGCAGCTGCGACATCGATGGCTTGAATCTTGGGTAGCGAGGTTTCGGATTTGCCCGGTGCGACAAAGGCCTTGCCTAATGCATCAATTGCTTGATCGTTGTACATGGCAATCGGTCTACGAGGAGTAATTGCGATTGTGACTTTGCCTGTTATCCAGTTACGAGAGACTTTGGCATCCTGAATGAAATCAATTTTTTCGTAAGTGGACGCAACTGCCCTTGGTTCAACACGTGCCAGTTTTTCACCAACTTGTACAGTCATCGGTAAATAAGCGGTGGTTCCCTTAATCTCAACGGAACTAACGGTGAATAGAGTTGACCAACCTAAAGCGTAAGATGCACCAGCCAAGAGAGCAATGGCTAAGAGTGAAATGAGTTTTTTGTTTCTCATTTACCCGAAACGCCGGCTTAATCCATCAACGATGATGGGGGCAAGTGAACTCACATCGCCAGCACCCAGAGTAATAATCACATCTTGTGGTTGTGCGTTGTCTATGACTGAGTCTGTTACTTCGACGAAGTTGGGAATGTATTCACCATGGTCCATAGCTTCAGTAATTAGTCGAGAAGTGACATCTTGAATGGGTTTTTCACTTGCTGCATACACTTCAAGAACGATTGCTCTATCGGCAAGATCGAGAACTTTTGCAAATTCTTTATAAAATGCTTTCGTCCGTGAGAATCGGTGTGGCTGGAAAATAACAATGAGACGTCCATCTCCAGCAAAACGGCGCGCAGCCTGCAAAGTTACGTCGATTTCTGTTGGGTGATGACCGTAGTCATCAATTACGCGAATGCCATGAACCGTACCAATAACTTCAAAACGTCGACCCGTCCCACGAAATGTTGCTAATCCAGTTAATAACTCCGCGGCACCAAATCCAAGATTTAAGCCGGTCGCTAAAACCGCGGCGGCATTTAGCATGTTGTGATGGCCGGGTACTTGTAGTTCGATAAAACCGACAACTTTGCCACGCCAAATTGCCCGTGCCCTGGAGCTCATAGCTTCGAGTTCAATTGAATCTAGATGCAAATCGCACTCAGCGCCGGTTCCGTAGGAAATAAGGGCGCACGATGTGACAGTCGTAGCTAAAGCTTTTGCGCCTGCATCATCGGCGCAATATGTAAGAAAACCATCGGTTTTAATTGTTGCCGCAAAATCTCTAAAAGCTTGTGCAACATCCTGCGGAGTAGCGAAGAAATCCACATGATCATGCTCAACGTTTGTGACGATTGCAGCAAAGGGTCGATATTCAATAAAGGAGCCATCGGATTCATCAGCTTCTGCAACAAAGATTTCTCCCGCACCACGGTGAGCATTAGAGCCTGATGCTGTAATCGTTCCACCAATCGCAAAAGAAGGATCGGCTCCGCAAGATTGCAGTGCGACGGCCATCATGGATGAAGTTGTAGTCTTGCCATGAGTTCCAGCTACGGCAATACTTTTTGATTCAGACATTAAAATCGAAAGTGCTGCTGCACGAGTTAGCGTCAATAGATTTAACTCATGAGCACGCATAAGTTCAGGATTATTTGGCGAAATAGCGGTTGAATACACAACTAAATCTGCTCCATCAACATTGGGTGCTTCATGAGTCGTAGCAATCGTTGCACCTAACGCTTGCAAGGCTTTCACTACCGAGGAATCCTTCGCATCCGAACCACTCACAGTAATTGCGTGAGAAAGTGAAATTCGAGCCAAGCCACTCATTCCGGCGCCACCGATTCCAATGAAATGGACTCGTTTGCCAATAAGAGATTGCAATGTTGGCATCATCATGATTGATTTTCCAGTGCGTGCTGGGCTAAAGCGGCAATCTTTTGCGCAGCATCAGCATCATGTGTGGAGCCTTGGATCGGTGATTGCCTTGAAGATTCAAGAAGTGAATCTAATGCAGTTTCTAAATACGCAGCGGTAAAGGTCTTTTGATTAATAATCTCAGCTCGTCCCTCTACAACTAATTCACGTGCATTGTGAAACTGTTCTCCGTTTCCAATTGGCAGCGGCACGAAAAGAGCGTAACGGCCAAGTGCTCGAAATTCGCTACAAGTCACAGCGCCACTGCGGGCGATGATTAAATCACTGGCCAAGTAGACATCTGCCATTGCATCAACATAAGCCAACGGCCGGTAAAAATCAGTCGCGACTGGAAGAGTGTTTTTTCGCCCCACCGAGTGAATAACATAGATATTTTTAACCGCTAACGCAGGAAGGGCTTTAGCAATCACAGAGTTGATAGCAACAGATCCTTGTGAGCCACCCATGACAAAAACTAATGATTGATCTGCAGCCACACCTAGTCGCGCTTTTGCTTCTGTGCGCGCCTTTTTCCAGTCCCTCTCAGACTCTTTGAGAGCATCAGCCACATCACTTCGTAGCGGTAATCCCGCTATCAATGCATCTGAAAATTTGCCCGAATTAACTGGATTGGCAACTGCTAGATAAGTCGTGAACATGGCTCCTAAACGATTGGCCCAACCTGGCTTGGCATTTGCCTCATGAATAACAGTTGGCGTTCTAAGAATTCGTGCCGCGATATAGGAAGGAGCGCTGACATATCCACCAAAACCGATGAGCAAGTCGCTCTCTTTTAAAATCACATACGATGCTTTTACAGAACTCATCAAATCAAAGGGAATACATAGCCAAGTTAACGAGGGTTTTCGAGAGATTGAGACTTTGGGAATATTTAAAATCTTAAAACCCGCAGCTGGTACTAAAATATGTTCCAAACCTTGTTGCGTGCCCAGAAAAGTAATTTCATCCTCTGAATGAAGGCTCTTCCAAAGTCGAGCTACAGCTAGCGCCGGCTCAATATGTCCTGCAGTGCCACCTCCTGCAAAAACTATCGAAGCCATTTTGGTAGCCCTGCCTTTTCCAATTCGGAAAATATTGCAGGATCTCTACGGGCTGCGCCAATAACAAATGCAATCCCCATATAAGTTGCAATCAAAGCCGAACCTCCGTAAGAAAGCAATGGCAAAGCAACACCTACTACTGGAAGCACGCTGATTGCCGAACCGATATTGAGAATCGTTTGAATGCCAATCCAGCATCCAATACCCGAGCAGACGTATCGCACCATTGGATCCTGGGCGCGTAGTGCAATCCTAAAAATCGAAAATATGAGTATTGAAAGTACGAGAAGAAGTGAAATGGTTCCGAACAGCCCTAACTCTTCACCGATCACAGAAAAAATGAAGTCAGTATGTGCTTCTGGAAGATTTCCCCATTTTTGTCGACTGGCACCTAAACCAACTCCAAATAACCCACCGCTGGCAAGACCGAGCAAACTATGTGCCGGTTGCCAACCTACTGATTTATATTGGTCTTCAGCAAATGGATTGAGAAAGACTGAAAAACGAGCAACGCGATATGGCGCAGAAAGTATGAGCACGGCAATCCCTAAAAACCCCACACCAGAAAAAGCGGCAAAGAGTTTGAGATGAACACCCGACACCCACAGTAACCCCGCCAACACAAATGCAAAAACAGAGGCAGTACCTAAATCACTTCCTTTTAAAACTAGAAGGATACAAAGCACAAAAGCCGGTGCAATTAGCTTGAGAACATTAGCCTGAATGTCTCCCGCGCGTTCACGTTTAGCTAATATCGAGCCGGCCCATAAAATCATAAGAAATTTTGCAACCTCACTTGGTTGCACTTCAACGAATCCCAATGAAATCCAGTTATTGTTTCCATTGACACTTTTGCCAATCCCGGGAATCTGAACGATTACAAGCAGACCTACCGAGGCAATTACACCAAAGCGCGCGATGAACTTCCAGCGAGTGAGGGAAAAGCGAGATAGGACCCAGGCCATAGGAATTGAAATCACTAGGAAAATAAATTGGCGCATAAGAATCGCCCATGTTGAACCTTTATTTTCAAGTGAATAAATCGATGAGGCCGAAAAGACCATAATCAAACCGAAGATACTTAACCCAAGAGTGCTTCCTACGAGCATGTAATAGAGGTTTATTGGCCGATTAAAAATATTGGCGCGCTTTTCAGTTTTCATGAGCAACTAATTTCTTTACTGCAGTTGCAAAGCGATCGCCACGATCGGCATAGGAAATAAATTGATCCATCGACGCACATGCTGGTGCCAGTAACACACGATCCCCTGCAGTTGCAAGGTTTAAGGCTATCTCTACGACGTTATTCATTAAGGACTGTGAGTCATTACCATCAACATGTTTTCGAACTACATCGGGACAATATTTTATGAGTGCAGCTTCAATGAGTCCACGATCGGCGCCAATCAAGATTGCAGCCTTTATCCGCTTTGCGCATTTCTCAACTAGCGCGTCCATAGATGCACCTTTTGCTAACCCGCCTGCAATCCAGATATTTGATTCATGAGACATCAGTGATGCTGCAGCTGCATGCGGATTGGTAGCCTTTGAATCATCAACCCAGCTGATTGAATCTGCTTCATGTATCGTTTCGATTCGATGACGGCCTGGTCCAAACCCTTGAATCGCTACGCGAATATCTGCATGCGATACACCGACTGATCTGGCTAATCCTGCTGCAGCTAATGCATTCGAAACATTGTGGGGAATGGTTGGATTAACATCTTTAAGCTCTGCAAACATTTCGGCTTCTTGCGGATCCTGGACAAAAGCTCGATCAACCAAGAGCTCCTCAACCAAGCCAATTTCTCCAGGGCCTGGAGTGTCTAAGCTATAGAAAACTTTTTTACCTTGCCACTGACTGGTTCGTGTAAGTATCGCTCCATCATCTGCATTGAGGATGGCTGTCGAAGTGCGATTCAAAATAGAGACCTTTGCTTTGGCATATTCTTCAAAGCTTCCATGCCAATCAATGTGATCATCAGCAATATTTAGGATTGCACTTGCAACAAATTGGGCCTGTGTCGACCAATGCAATTGAAAAGATGAAAGTTCGAGTACTAAAATATCAAATGGAGTTGCGCTGTCAACGGCATCAATGACTGTATCACCAACATTGCCACACGCTGCTGCATTCAGGCCTCCACTTTGCAGCATTGCAGCAACCATTTCGACGGTTGTAGTTTTACCATTCGTTCCGGTCAAAGCTAACCACTTTTGTTTTGGTGCAATCTCACTTCGAATGTGCCAAGCTAAATCAACTTCATTGAGTAGTTCAATTCCTGATTTTTGTGCTTGCACAATAAGCGGATGCTCCTGACGCCAACCTGGTGACACAACTACTGAGTCATAGTCCTTAATGGAAACTTTCTCGGTATCAACAATTTTGTAATCAGATTTCGCCTCAGTATTTTTATCGGCAACAACGATTACTGCCCCTCTTTTAGTGAGTGAACGAGCAACAGCATTTCCGGTAACTCCTGCGCCAAGGATCAGAATTTTTTGGCCGTCAAAAGAAAGTGGCATATGTACTACTTAGCTACCCACTGCGCATAAAACAGACCTAAACCACCGGCAACACTCAAGCCCGCAATAATCCAAAAGCGAATAACAACGGTTATTTCAGCCCATCCCTTTAACTCAAAGTGATGATGTAGCGGTGCCATGCGAAAAACTCGCTTGCCACCACTAATTTTAAAATATAGTGTCTGAATAACTACTGACATTGTGACAATAACAAATAAACCACCCAGTGGGATCAATAAAAGTTCAACGCGAAGTGTTGTAGCGAATCCGGCAATGGCTGCGCCAAGTGCAAGGGAACCGGTATCTCCCATTATTATTTTTGCTGGCGCGGTATTCCACCAAAGAAATCCAGTACAACCACCAGCAAAAGCTGCAGCTAAGGCGGCTAAATCAAGTGGGTCACGGACTTGGTAACAGTTGCTAGTTGTTGCCCCAACAATTGCGCAACTCTGGCCAAATTCCCAAACACCAATCAATACAAAAGCCAGGAAAGTCATAATGGTTGCCCCGGTTGCTAAGCCATCTAGGCCATCGGTTAAGTTCACCCCGTTACTTGCCGACAGCACCATCAGGACCACAAAAGCAATTACTAATCCCATACCTAAATAGATCGAAGTTTCTTTTACAGTTGAAAGGTAATGTGAAATAGGAGTGAGTTGGCGATCATCAGCAAACTGCAACCCGGCATAACCAAATACTGCGGCTAAGACTCCTTGAGCTAAAAGTTTATATCGCCCCTTGAGCCCACGGGAGTTTTGGCGTGAAACTTTGAGCCAATCATCTAGAAAACCAATAAAACCTAAACCTACGACTAATCCGATTACCAGTACGGCTGAAGCCGATACTGAATTGCCTGTTAATAAGTGTGCAATGAGATAACCAAAAATTGTGGCCAGAATAAAAATAGTGCCGCCCATAGTTGGTGTGCCGTGCTTAACTTTGTGTGTAGAAGGCCCATCGTCTCGGATGATTTGCCCGTAACCTCGTGCAGCAAGAATGCGGATTAATACTTTTGTTCCAAAAAGAGCAAAGGCCAGTGCAAAAGCCCCAGCGATAAGAATCTGTCTCATGAACCGGCTCCACTCTTTTCTTTCCATGCACGTTCTAAAGATTCGGCCAGAACTTCAAAACCTTGCGACCTAGATGCTTTCACCAGAACAACATCACCAGGATTAAAGTACTCAACTAAATCAAGAGCTGATTCAATGTCAGGGCGCTGATGAACCACCATCGCTCCGACTGGTGCTCCGTATTCAGGAGCATTGATTTCAACTAAATGATCAATTCCTAATTCAACCGCAAGAGCACCAATTGCCGCGCTCTGTGAGGCTTGTGTCTGGCCCAGTTCATTCATCTTGCCGACAAATGCCCATGCCGAACCGCCGCGCTCTTGCGCAAAGAGCACTAGTGCGCGCAGAGCCGCTCTCATAGATTCTGGATTAGCGTTATAGGCATCATTAATGATGAGTAAATCTGCGCTTTCATGTAATTCCATACGCCACTTACTAGAAATTTCAGCAGTAGATAAAGAGCTAGCAATTAACTCCAACGGAAGAGAAAGTGCAGTACCAACTGCTGCGACTGCAAGCGCATTTGAAACCTGATGCGCACCTACTGCGCGCATTCCGACAGCATCTCGTCCAGCGGGTGTGACTAAATCAAAATGTGGTCGTCCTTCGCGCATCTCAACATCTGCAGCCCTTACTTGAACATCTGTTTTTTCACCAAAGAGAATTACTTGACCTTGATGTCGGGTTGACATCTTCGGTGTGTATTCATCATAAGTACCAAGAATTGCTATTCCATCCTTACCTAGGGATTCAATAAGTTCACCCTTGGTCGTAGCGATTGCATCCTGTGAGCCAAATTCGCCAATGTGTGCGGTTCCAACTGTAAGGACAACTCCAATATCTGGCTTTGCAATTTCACAAAGCCGCGCGATATCACCCCTATGTCTTGCGCCCATTTCAAGAATGCAAAAACGCGTGCGATCATCACACTGAAGTAAAGTGATGGGTAGCCCTAAATCATTATTGAACGAACCAGCCGGTGCAACCGTTGGACCAACTGCCCCTAACATATGAGTGAGCAAATCTTTGGTACTTGTTTTTCCTTGCGAGCCCGTAATTCCGATAACCGTTAGTTTGTCTAAACGTTTGCGTACAAAAGTTGCCAATATCGACAGTGCTTCAAGAACATCGCCAACAACAATGCATGGGCCATCAATGCGATGCGACGTCAACGAAAACATCGCACCATTTCGGTAAGCATCGGCGGCGAACTCATGTCCATCAGCATTTTCACCTTTGAGTGCCAAAAAGAATGAACCGGGTGTAGCTAGACGAGAATCAAAGACCGGTGCTTTTGAAATGAGTAAATCTCGATCACAAAATAGCTCTCCGCCAACTAATAGGGCTATTTCACCGGCCGTTAGAGTAATCATTTTTTATCTTCTATTGCTTTAGCTAATTCGATACGGTCATCGAACCCAAGAATTTCACCATTAATTTCCTGACCCTTTTCATGGCCTTTACCTAGAACCATTACAACATCACCAGCTTGGGCAAGATTGACTGCGGCACGAATTGCTTGTGCTCTATCAACTATGACCTCACTGGGTGGAACCACTTCTATATCTAAAACCATTTGAATAAGAATGTCAGTGGGATTCTCAGAACGTGGATTATCACTGGTGTAAATCGCTATATCTGCACCGTCATGTAGCGCTTGGCCCATCTGAGTTCGCTTAGTTTTATCGCGATCGCCACCACAGCCAAGTACAGCAATCACTTTCCCGTCGGTAATCTCTCTAGCTGTCTCTAAAACACGCTTAACAGCATCAGGTGAATGTGCGTAATCAACTAGAGCGGTGAAATTTTGTCCAAGCCGTACCGCCTCTAATCGACCCGCTGCGCCAGTTAGTGATGGCAAGATTGCTGCAATATCAATGGGGTCAACTCCGCTTTCAACAGCAATTGCAATTGCCATCAATAAATTGTCATAGTTAAAGCCGCCATGAAGTGATGTTTTGCCTTCAATTAAAATTCCGCCACTGCCACGAATTGAAAGCGATGCCCCAACATAATCTGAAGCAATAGAAACATAGTGCCAGGTCGCGACGGTATCTAATCGAGACAATGTCACAACTGGTAATTCTGTTTGAGCAGCTAAACGTTTTCCATAAGTATCGTCAACGTTAATAACCGCCAAATCTGCGTACTCAAAGGTGAATAATTTTGCTTTTGCTGCAAAATAATCTTCCATATCCTTATGAAAATCTAAGTGGTCTTGAGAAAGATTGGTGAAGCCAACAACAGCGAAATGGCTTCCACGAATTCGTTCAAGTGTGATGGCATGGCTTGAGACTTCCATTATCAAATTGCGCATATGACGCTCGCGCATAACCGCTGATAAAGCCTGTAAATCTGAGCTCTCGGGAGTAGTTCGCCTGCTAGCGATGCTCTCTACTCCAATACGTGTTTCAACCGTACCAATCAATCCACTGTCTCGGCCTGCAGCCATCATTATTTGATGTAGCAAAGTGCTTACTGTGGTTTTGCCATTAGTGCCAGTAACGCCGATGCTATATAGATCGCGCATTGGTTCTGAATAAAACCAAGCACTTGCAATGCCAGCAGCTCGTCTAGGATTTGCTGAAATCAGTACAGGCACATCCTTAATTGTTTTTGCCCCTTGCGCGTCAGTGAGCACCGCTACTGCCCCACGCGCAATTGCATCGCTAGCAAACTGGGCACCGTGGAATTTTTCTCCTGGAAGTGCAATAAAGAGATCACCAGGTAAAACTAAATTGCTTGCTTGAGCTATTCCGTTGACTTCAATTTTCTCTAGATCTTGAGTTGTGGAATTGGCTCCAACTATTGCGCAAAGCGCAGAGAGTTTTTTGGCGGGGTTAGTCAGGGGTCGTTGCATCCTGGGCCCTCTTTCTAACTAATGCTTTTTCATTCAGTGGTACAGGGGCAAATGTTGTGTTCGTAGGCGCGATATGGCGACTTTGCAAAACAAATGACATTACTTTCTTAAATACAGGCCCTCCCAATACTCCACCCCAATGCATGCCTTGTGGATCTTGAATCGTCACGCTAATTACATATGCAGGTTTATCTGCTGGCGCAAATCCAATAAAGGAAGCGGTATAACCACGGTAGCAACCACATGTGTCATCAATCCGCTGGGCGGTAGCAGTTTTACCTGCCACACGATAACCAGCAATTGCCGCAGATGGCGCAGTTCCACCTGCAGAAACAACACTCTCCATCATTAAGCGAACTTTTTGTGCAGTCTCTGAACTGATAACTCGTTGGCTAGTGCGCCCTGCTGCCGGAGTAAAGTTTCCACTTGCATCACTTGTTCCTGCAATCACGGTAGGTGAAACTCTCACACCATCATTAGCAATCGTTGCAAAGATGCTTGTAGCTTGCATTGCAGTAACTGAATAACCTTGACCAAAGGCCATTGTTGGGGCCGATGTTCCCGACCAGTCAGCTATTTTTGGCAAGATTCCACGGGATTCACCGGGTAGGCCTGAACCAGTTTTTGAGCCAACACCAAATTTAGTCAAGTAGTCATAGAAAGTTTTATGGGAAATAAGTTCTTCAACTTGAATAGCCCCTGTATTGCTAGATAAAGCCAAAATTCCTGTAGTCGTTAAGCGCTGTGTTACGTGTTTATCATGATCATGAAAAACCTTATCAGAACGCTTGAGTGCATATGGAACAGTAAATACTGTTTCAGGTGTTACTTTCTTTTCTTCAATTACCGCAGCCATTGTCATAATTTTACCGGTTGAACCTGGTTCATAAACATCTTCCACCGAAGGATTTCGCATGGCAACAAGTGAGACTCTAGATGTGTTATTAGGATCAAATGTCGGCGCAGTAGCGTGTGCCAGAATTTCACCAGTCTTTGGATCCATCACAATCACAGTTCCACTAAGTGCGTGTGATGCCTTAACTACTTCAGAGATTGCCTTCGATGCCACCCACTGAACATCTCGATCTATTGTTAGGCGAACGGTTGTGCCAGTCTGTGCCGGAAAAATTTCTGACTGTGAGCCTGGAATCTCCGCACCATAACCATTGGCAAATGAATACTTGCCATCAATTCCCGAAATCGTTGAATTCATACTTGATTCAAGGCCAGTAGCACCAATGCCTGCGTGATTAACAAAGCCAACTAAAGATGCCACAAGTGAGCCGGATGGATATTCCCGAATGTATCCGCGCTCTGGGAAAAATCCAATGATGCGCTCGGGGCTCATTGCGGGGTACTGCGAATTAAATTGCGCAATTGATTGAGTCAACTTTTGCCATAGTGCCGGTTGAGCATTTTGATAGACCATGTTCCATTTGCGTTTTCCAGTAATGCTAGCTTGAACTTGGGCAACTGGAAGCATGAGAATTGGTGCAATGAATTTTGCTACTCGCGCTGGGTTTGTAATCTGCGTCTGATCGACAACAATGCTTGTTGCTGCAACACTTCGGGCAAAAGCAACTCCATTGACATCGGTAATTTCGCCGCGAGGGGCTTGAAGCGATTTAGTATTTTCCATTTCATTAACAGCTCGATTGCGGTAATCCCCTGCTTGTACTGCTTGCACTTGGACTAAGCGCAAACCAAATAGAAACATCGCTAAAGCCACAATAAAAATAAGTATTCTGATTCGATTGTGAGCTAGTGAGAAATTACCCATTTTTTACTCTTACCGGTGCAGTTACAGCTGGATTAAGAATCAAGAAAACTGGTGACTCAGATGGCTTCATACCTAAAGCAATGGCTGCTTTGGCCAGGTTTTCTGGGGAAGACACGTTGTCTATCTCACGTGCAATAGCTTCACGTTGATCACTGACCATTTTTGCCTCGAGCTTAAGGTGGCTTATAGTGAATGCATCTTGTGCGAGCAATGTGTTGATAAAGAGAAGGAACATCAATGCAAAGGCGCCTACAATCGACACAAACTTGGCAAAGAACTTACGATTCTCTTGGCTATGCTCTGAAACATCAGGTACGAGTTTGAGTGCAACTTCTGCAGTCTTCGTTGCGATAATTTCGCGAGAACGTGTAATTGCTGGTGCAAATGCGGTCATTGCCATTATGCAGCCACCCTTTCGATTGCACGCAAGCGAACTGATGCTGAACGCGGATTTTCATTAAGTTCTTGCTCTTTAGGTGTTTCGCTACCGCGTACAACGAGTGAGAATTTGGCGGCAAGTTCAGGCAGATCAAATGGCAAGCCCCGTGGAGTACCAGAAGTTGTTGAGGCGACAAATAACTCTTTGACGATTCGGTCTTCAAGGGATTGAAACGACATGACAACTAGGCGTGCACCGACATTAAGTAAGTCAAGGGCTGCAGGAAGTGCGCGCGTGATCGCACCCAGTTCATCGTTAGTTTCGATACGCAGGGCTTGAAATGTGCGTTTTGCTGGATTGCCGCCGGTACGCCGAGTTGCCGCCGGAATCGCTTCTTTTATTAAATCAGCTAGCTGGGAAGTCGAATTTAAAGGGGCGATTGAACGCGCTTTAACGATTCTTTCTACGACGCGAGTTGCAAACTTTTCTTCACCATAAGTACGCAGAATTTTCACTAACTGTCCTGGCTCGTAAGTATTTACTATCTCTGAAGCAGTCAGTGACTGTGTTCGATCCATGCGCATATCAAGTGGAGCATCTTGTGAATAAGAAAAGCCACGTTCACTTTGATCCAGCTGCATAGATGAAACACCTAGATCAAATAGTGCGCCATCAATTTTTGTAAATCCATGTGAAGCAACCACATCTGCAATGTGATCAAAAGTTGCATGCGATGTGCGAAGGCGATCGGCAAATGGTGCAAGGCGATGTGTCGCTGCGGCAATCGCATCTGTGTCACGATCGATTCCAATAACCGTTAGGTGTGGAAATTTTGAAAGTAGCTCAAATGTATGTCCGCCAAAACCTAGAGTTGCATCAACAACAACCGGATGCTCACAGGCGGCAATTGCAGGGGTAAGTAAATCAATGCAACGATCGCGCATTACAGATACGTGTGCGACATTGTTATTCATCTATCCCCCCTAACTCATAGAACGCTTTTTATTTTCAAACAGAGCTCTCATCTCTGGTCACCGCCGGCCGACGGATCTGTGTGATAACGGCGCCGGGGAAGGGGCGCCGTTATTTTCGAAAGGTCGGCGGTGGCCACAAATGAGAGATCTAAAACAGACCTGGGAATACCTCCTCTGAAACATCAGCAAATCCCTTTTCGCGATCTGCTAGATATTCATTCCAAGAAGATGCATCCCAAATTTCAACGCGAGTGTTTGCACCAATAACTA
>WLIQ01000050.1 GCA_009726135.1 Actinomycetota bacterium
CGAAGACCCACGCACGCCTAGAATTTCCTTACCAGTTGAAAACACCGAGGATGGAGATGACAAGTGAGCCGAGAGCAGATTACTTCTGCACAGCGCATCGTTATCAAGATTGGCTCGTCCTCTCTCACAGGTAAAGCCGGCTCTGCACTAGATGCCAATGCTGTAAATAAACTCGTTGATGTTGTTACTGCATGCCGTTTACGAGGCGCAGAAGTTGTTGTTGTTTCTTCAGGTGCAATCGCTGCAGGTTTAGCTCCACTTGGCTTAAGCGCACGTCCAAAGGATTTAGCTACTCAACAAGCCGCCGCATCTGTAGGACAAGGTCTTTTGATTGCTCAATACACCCAAAGTTTTAATCGACATGCAATCACTGCCTCACAAGTTTTGCTAACAACCGAAGATGTTGTACGCCGATCACATTATCAAAATGCGCATCGTACTTTGTATCGATTGTTACAACTTGGAGTCGTTCCTATCATTAATGAAAATGACACTGTCGGAACAGGGGAAATTCGCTTTGGCGATAACGACCGATTGGCTGCTTTAGTTGCACTGTTAATTAACGCTGATCTACTTGTTTTAGTTTCAGATATCGACGCACTTTACGATGCACCTCCAGCGCAAGCGGGCGCAAAGCGCATTCACGAAGTTGCATCCGTTGCCGACATTGAAGGTATTTCACTTGGTGGAGCCGGCACTGCAGGTGTTGGCAGTGGGGGAATGGTTACAAAAGTTGAGGCTGCGCGAATTGCAACATCTGCTGGTATTCCAATGTTGCTGACATCGCTAGAGGATGCTGGAAAATCTTTGGCTGGCGAAGAGTTTGGAACCCATTTTCATGCCCACGCAAGCAAGACAACATCAAGACTTTTGTGGTTGGCACATGCGACAAAACCACACGGCAAGTTGATTTTGGATGCCGGTGCAGTAACTGCAATTTTAGAACGTGGAGTTTCATTACTACCTGCTGGAGTTACGGCCGTTGAAGGTGAATTTATTGCGGGTGATGCAATTGAATTAGTGGGTCCAAATGGTGTTGTTATTGCGCGAGGATTAGTTGCATTTGATTCAGAGGATCTTCCAAAGATGTTGGGCCGTTCTACAAAAGAACTTGCAGCGTCAATGGGCGCAGAGTACGAGCGCGAACTAGTCCACCGTGATGATTTGGTATTGATTTAAATGAGCCAACAACTAGTAAATGAAATGGCAGATACTGCCCGCCTTGCTGCCCGTACGTTAAACGTTGCCACAGGCGCTGAGCGAAGCGCAGCTCTGAACGCAATTGCTGATGCAATCATCGCTCGAAGCGCTGAAATCATTGCGGCTAATGAGGAAGATATGGTGCGCGCTCGTGCAGCTAATATCAATTCCTCATTACTTGATCGTTTACTTCTGACTCCAGCACGAGTTGAAGGAATTGCTAATGGGGCACGTCAAGTAAGCCAGCTACCTGATCCACTTGGAATCACACTACGTAAGTCAACCTTGCCTAATGGAATTGATTTAGAACAGATCACTGTTCCTTTTGGTGTTATCGGAATGGTGTATGAAGCGCGCCCAAATGTGACTGTTGATGCTGCGGTTATTTTGTTGATGTCTGGCAATGCTGCCCTTTTGCGCGGATCATCGAGTGCAGCATCAAGTAATCAAATATTAGTAACAGTGATGCGAGATGCGCTAAAGAGTACAAAGATTTCTCCAGATGTAATTCAACTTGTGCCATCAGATGATCGCGACACAGTCAAAGCGCTACTCAACGCTCGGGGCAAAGTTGACTTGGTAATTCCACGGGGGAGCGCATCTCTTATTCGCATGGTTGTGGATGAATCCACAGTTCCAACCATAGAAACTGGCGCTGGAGTTTGCCACGTCTTCATCGATGAGTTTGCCGATCTCGCAAAAGCGCTGCCAATTATTATTAACTCCAAAGTTCAGCGCCCGAGTGTGTGTAACGCTGCAGAGACGTTGTTAATTCATAGAGCTATTGCTAAAGATTTTGTTCCAGTGGCGTTAAGGGCACTTCATGATCAAGGTGTAGTACTTCATGGTGATTCACAAACTTTGGCCTTGGCAGGATCAATTCCAATAACTGCGGCCACAGAAGAGAATTGGTGCACTGAATATGGCACATTAGAAATGAATGTTGCCATTGTTGATTCAGTTGATGCCGCAAGTGAGCACATTGCAAAGTACGGGACTCAGCACACAGAAGCCATTGTTACTGAAGATAAGGCTAATGCGAAAAGGTTTATTGCACTTAGTGATTGCGCCGCAGTAATGGTCAATACGTCAACAAGATTTACAGATGGCGAACAAATGGGATTTGGCGCAGAAATTGGAATCTCAAATCAAAAACTGCACGCCCGTGGGCCTATGGGTCTTGAAGCTATGACCACAACTACCTGGATTGTTACTGGCGATGGGCAAATTCGCAGTTAATCGCGAAGTTAATTAGACTCACGCCCATGACCAGCCTTTCCCGTGATGATGTAGCAAAGCTTGCTGGCCTGGCTCGCATTGAAATGAGCGATGAAGAGCTAGTCGCGCTGTCCAACGAGTTCACAGTTATCTTGGATGCAGTTGCCCGTGTACAAGAAGTTGCGAGTGCTGATGTGGCTGCAACTTCACACCCATTGCCACTTCGAAATGTTTTTCGCCCCGATGTAGTTATTCCATCACTATCACCCGCTGATGCGCTCTCTGGCGCACCTGCCCAAGAGGAACAACGCTTCCGAGTTCCGCAGATTTTAGGTGAAGAATGATTCGTAACTCAGCATCAGAGATGGCGGCCAAATTAGCAAGTGGTGAAATTACTTCAGTTGCGCTCACACAAGCACACCTGGATCAGATTTCTGCAGTAGATACGGATGTACATGCTTTCTTGCACGTTGATACGCAAGGCGCACTTGCACAAGCCGCGGCTATTGATGCCAAGCGCAAAAGCGGTGAAAAGCTTTCACCATTAGCAGGAGTTCCTTTAGCTCTAAAAGATGTAATGACTCAAAAGGGAATTCCAACTACATGCGGTTCAAAAATTCTTGAAGGTTGGCGTCCGCCGTACGACTCAACTGTTGTTGCTAACTTAAAAAAGAATGACATTGTCATTTTGGGTAAGACAAACATGGATGAATTTGCAATGGGTTCATCAACTGAAAACTCGGCTTATGGTCCAACGCATAATCCATGGGATTTAACGCGCATTCCTGGCGGTTCAGGCGGAGGCTCTGCTGCATCGCTTGCAGCATTTGAAGCACCACTTGCAATTGGAACTGATACTGGTGGTTCTATTCGACAGCCCGCAGCTGTTACGGGAACTGTGGGAGTCAAACCAACCTACGGCGGAGTTTCTAGATACGGTCTCGTTGCATTTTCTTCATCTCTTGATCAAGCAGGTCCTTGTGCACGTACCGTCCTAGATGCTGCGCTATTACATGAAGCGATTGCAGGGCACGATCCAAAAGATTCAACATCAATTAATGCACCAGTACCGGCCGTAGTTGCTGCTGCAAAATCTGGCAATGTAAAAGGCATGAAAATAGGAGTTGTTAAAGAGCTCAATGGTGATGGTTATCAAAAAGGTGTTCGTAACCGTTTTGAAGAATCACTTGAACTTCTTGCCGCCGCCGGAGCTGAAATCGTTGAAGTATCTGCACCTAACTTTGAATATGCACTGGCTGCTTATTACTTAATTGCTCCTTCTGAATGTTCATCCAACTTAGCCCGCTTTGATGCCATGCGATATGGCCTTCGTGTGGGCGATATCGATGGAGCATCTGCTGAATCAGTAATGAATTTAACTCGCGAGGTTGGATTTGGTCGTGAAGTAAAGCGTCGCATCATCCTTGGAACCTACGCGCTTTCATCTGGTTATTACGATGCTTATTACGGCAGTGCCCAAAAAGTTCGCACACTCATTACACAAGATTTCAATAAGGCATTTGAGATAGCCGATGTATTGGTTTCACCCACATGTCCAACAACTGCCTTTAAAATCGGTGAAAAAGCCAATGATCCATTGGCTATGTATCTCAATGACATCGCAACAATTCCAGTAAACATGGCTGGAATCGGTGGAATGTCGCTGCCATCAGGTGTTGCAGAAGAAGATGGTTTGCCTGTTGGTTTCCAGATTATGTCACCGGTTATGAAAGATGATCGCATGTATTCAGTAGGTGCAGCACTTGAAGCAGCACTGCTTTCAAAGTGGGGCGCACCATTGCTTTCTACTATCCCAGCGCTAGCAGGTAGCAAATGAGCCTGACTTACGATGATGTAATTGCAAAGTACGAACCAGTTCTTGGTCTTGAAGTTCACGTAGAGCTCAATACCAAATCTAAGATGTTTTGTGGCTGTTCTACTATTTTCGGTGCCGAACCTAATACGCAGACCTGCCCAGTTTGTTTAGCACTACCTGGAGCGTTACCAACTGTTAATGAAAAAGCGATTGAATCGACTATTAAAATCGGTCTTGCACTTAACTGTTCTATCGCTCCATTTAGTCGCTTTGCTCGTAAAAACTATTTCTATCCGGATATGCCTAAGAACTTTCAGATTTCACAGTACGACGAGCCGATCTGCGTCAATGGCTATGTAGATGTTGAGATAGAAACCGATGAAGGCCCAAAGGTATTTCGTATTGAAGTCGAACGCGTTCATATGGAGGAAGACACCGGAAAGTCATTACACGTAGGTGGTGCAACAGGTCGTATCCATGGCGCTGAATATTCACTTCTTGATTACAACCGCGCGGGCATTCCTTTAGTTGAAATTGTTACCAAGATTGTTCCAGGCACAGGAAAATATGCACCAGAAGTTGCACGTGCCTATGTTGCAGAACTTCGTGACATCTTGCGCTCACTGGGAGTCAGCGATGTAAAGATGGAACAAGGTTCCCTACGTTGTGATGCCAACGTTTCATTGCGCTTAATCGGCGTCGATACACTTGGTACTCGATCTGAAACTAAAAACGTTAACTCACTGCGCTCAGTTGAACGGGCAATTCGCGGAGAAATGATTCGCCATGCTGAATTACTAAATAAAGGCGAGCGAGTAGTTCAAGAAACTCGTCACTTCCAAGAAGACACAGGCTTAACGCGATCAGGTCGCTCCAAAGAGCAGGCAGAGGATTACCGTTATTTCCCAGAACCAGATTTAGTTCCTGTAGCCCCGGATGCTGCTTGGATCGAAGAACTTCGTGCAGCTTTGCCGGAACGCCCATCGATTCATCGCAAGCGCTTGCAAGAACAGTGGTCAGTTCCGGATAAGGAAATGTCAGCGATGATTAACGCCGATGTGTTAGATGTTGTTGAAGCAACCGTTGCACTAGGTGCTGATCCAGCCAAAGCACGTGGTTGGTGGCTTGGTGAAATTTCACGAATAGCAAACGAAAAAGATGTTGCAATTAATGATTTAGCTATTGCGGCATCTGATGTTGCCGAAATTGTGGCTTTAGTAAATGCAGGAGAGCTGACCGATAAGTTAGCGCGCCAAGTTGTTGAAGGCGTAATTGCCGGAGAAGGAAAACCAGCAGCGGTTATCGCAGCTCGTGGAATTAAAGTTGTTAATGATGATTCAGCGCTTATGGCTGCTATCGAGCGCGCATGCGCGGGGCAACCAGAAACTGCTCAAAAGGTTCGCGATGGCCATCTGCCTGCAGCTGGTGCATTAATTGGTGCGATTATGAAAGATACAAAGGGCCAAGCAGATGCAGCTAAAGTTCGCTCACTTTTGTTAGCTCATCTAGGACAATCAGAAGGTTAGACTACGCAGATGCCAAACATGAAACCACGCTCTGGAGTAGTTACTGACGGATTAGAACGCGCACCTGCACGTGGAATGTTGCGCGCAGTTGGTATGGGTGATGAGGATTGGGTCAAACCTCAAATTGGTATTGCATCATCATGGAATGAAATCACTCCGTGCAATTTGTCACTAGACCGTTTAGCTAAAGCATCAAAGCAGGGCGTCATTGATGCAGGTGGATTCCCTATGCAGTTTGGGACTATCTCTGTTTCTGATGGAATTTCTATGGGCCATGAAGGAATGCATTTTTCATTAGTATCACGTGAAATTATTGCCGACTCAGTTGAAGCTGTTATGCAGGCGGAGCGTTTAGATGGCATGGTCACTTTTGCAGGTTGCGACAAATCACTTCCTGGAATGATGATGGCATCAGCCCGTATCGATGTTGCAAGCGTTTTTGTTTATGCTGGTTCAACATTGCCAGGCCAAGTAGATGGTAAAGATGTAACAATCATCGATGCTTTTGAAGCTGTTGGAGCATGCGCTCGTGGGTTAATTACGCAAGATCGCGTTGATCAAATAGAGCGAGCAATCTGCCCAGGTGAAGGTGCTTGTGGCGGTATGTACACAGCTAACACAATGGCAAGTATTGGTGAAGCGATTGGTCTTTCACTTCCAGGTTCTGCGGCACCTCCCGCTGTAGATCGCCGTCGCGACACTTATGCAATTGCATCGGGTGCTGCTGTTGTCGAACTCATTCGCCAAGGAATCACTACTCGCGATATTTTGACGAAACAAGCTTTTGAAAATGCAATCACTATTTTGATGGCTTTAGGTGGTTCTACAAATGCAGTGCTTCACCTATTGGCTATTGCTTATGAAGCCGAGGTAGATCTTGAACTTAATGATTTCCATCGCATTGGATCCAAGGTGCCACTACTGGGCGATCTCAAGCCATTCGGTAAGTTTGTTATGAGTGATGTTGATAAAGTTGGCGGAATTCCAGTTGTATTAAAGGGATTACTTGATGCAGGTTTACTACACGGTGATGTGCTGACAGTGACTGGTAAAACAATGGCTGAAAACCTTAAAGATATCGCTCCACCAGATCCTGATGGACAGATTTTGCGTGCAGTGTCGTCTCCGATATCAACTGATATTGGAATCACGATTTTAGGCGGCTCACTTGCAACTGAGGGTGCAGTATGTAAAACAGCTGGAATCGGAATTGAAACATTTGAAGGCCCTGCTCGAGTATTCGAACGCGAACAAGCTGCAATGGATGCGTTAGAGAATGGAACGATCCAAGCCGGTGATGTTGTAGTCATCCGCTATGAAGGACCAAAGGGTGGACCGGGTATGCGCGAAATGTTGATGATTACTGGTGCAATCAAAGGTGCAGGTCTTGGAAAATCAACTTTGCTATTAACTGATGGACGTTTTTCTGGTGGATCAACTGGATTATGTGTTGGACACGTTGCACCTGAAGCCGTTGATGGGGGACCAATCGCATTCATCAAAGATGGCGACAAAGTGCGAATCGATATTAAGAACCGCACTTTAGATTTATTGGTTGACCCACAGGAGCTAGCGGCCCGCAAAGTTGGCTGGAAGCCACTGGGCCATAAATACTCCAGAGGGGTTTTGGCCAAGTATTCAAAATTAGTGGGGTCTGCATCCAAAGGCGCGGTCTGCAACTAATCCCTGGGCGAACCTCAAGCCTGTTCAAATGATGAGATGTGCATCTCATGTCTTGACTCTCATGCGTAATTCATTGGAGAATATGACCATGAGTACAACATTTGTGGTGGTGATTTAGCAGCGCGTGATCTAGCAACGATCATGCGCCGCCCTCAGTTATCTGAGGGTTTTTTCGTTTAACCACGCAAATATAAAAAAGGCAACGAAGGGAGAAGAACAATGAGTCAGATGACTGGGGCGAGTTCACTTGTCGCATCGTTAGAAGCTGCTGGCGTTGATGTCATGTTCGGAATCCCTGGCGGAGCAATTCTTCCTGCGTACGATCCAATTTTTTCAAGCTCTATCCGACACATACTTGTTCGTCACGAACAAGGAGCAGGTCACGCTGCCACTGGATACGCGCAAGTTACTGGCCGAGTTGGCGTGTGTATTGCAACGTCAGGACCAGGTGCAACAAATCTTGTAACTCCTTTGGCCGATGCTGCAATGGATTCAGTACCAGTTGTAGCAATTACTGGTCAGGTTCCTTCAGTTGCAATTGGTACCGATGCTTTTCAAGAAGCTGATATTCGTGGAATCACGATGCCTTTCGCAAAACACAATTATTTGATTACCAACCCTGCCGATATTCCTCGGGCAATCGCCGAAGCTTTTCATATTGCAAGTACGGGCCGTCCTGGTCCGGTTCTAGTTGATATTGCAAAAGATGCCTTGCAAGCAATGACAGATTTCAAATATCCCAATTCAGTCAACTTGGCTGGATATAAGCCAAAGTCAGTCCCTGATAACCAAGCAATTCATGATGCAGCTGCATTAATCACGCAATCAAGAAAGCCAGTTTTTTATGTTGGCGGCGGAGTAATCAAAGCGAATGCATCACGTGAACTTCTAGAGCTTGCACAGCTACTTGGTGCACCTGTAGTCACAACATTAATGGCGCGCGGCGCTTTCCCTGATAGTCACCCTCTGCACCTAGGCATGCCTGGAATGCACGGAACCGTTGCTGCAGTTACTGCTCTGCAAAAAGCAGATCTACTCATCACTTTAGGTGCACGCTTTGATGATCGCGTAACTGGCAAGCTTTCTACTTTTGCAGTTAACGCCAAAGTAATTCACGCCGACATTGATCCTGCAGAAATTGGAAAGAATCGTTTTGCTGATGTTGCTGTTCTTGGGGATCTCAAAAACACTATCTCTGCTTTGATTCCAGCTTTAAAAGCAGCGTTAGCAAAGAGCCAACCAGATTTAACTCCCTGGCTGCACCAAATGAATTCATTGAGGGCTGCATACCCATTGGGCTATGACAAACCTTCTGATGGCGCACTCTCACCGCAGTATGTAATTGAAAGACTGGGGAAAATCTCTGGGCCAGAAGCAATTTTTGCCGCTGGTGTTGGTCAACATCAGATGTGGGCTTCACAGTTTGTTTCATATGAAAATCCTCGCACATGGCTTAACTCTGGTGGCCTTGGAACAATGGGCTACGCAGTTCCAGCTGCAATGGGTGCAAAAGTTGGAGCTCCAGATACAACCGTATGGGCCATAGATGGTGATGGTTGTTTCCAAATGACTAATCAAGAACTCGTAACATGTGCACTCAATAACATTCCAATCAAGGTTGCAATTATTAATAATGAATCACTTGGCATGGTTCGCCAGTGGCAAACCCTGTTCTATGAAGGTCGTTACTCAAACACAAGCCTTGATTCAAAACGTATTCCAAACTTCCCAATGCTTGCAGAAGCGATGGGTTGCGTTGGATTGAGTTGTGAGCGCGAAGAAGACGTTGATGCAATCATCGAAAAAGCCATGAGTATCAACGATCAACCTGTTGTAATCGACTTTAGAGTTCATCGCGATGCAATGGTGTGGCCAATGGTTGCTGCCGGAACATCAAATGATGACATTATGGTTGCGCGCGAGACTGCGCCTGACTGGGATTCTCAGGAGTTATAAAAATGGCCCAACACACACTTGAAGTTTTAGTTGAAAACTCACCTGGCGTATTAGCTCGTGTTGCGGGTTTATTTTCACGCCGTGCTTACAACATTGAACGCTTATCAGTTGGACCAACTACTGACCC
>WLIQ01000051.1 GCA_009726135.1 Actinomycetota bacterium
AATCCCTTTTCGCGATCTGCTAGATATTCATTCCAAGAAGATGCATCCCAAATTTCAACGCGAGTGTTTGCACCAATAACTACGCAATCTTTTTCAAGTCCTGCATACGTACGTAGTCCTTGAGGAATAGTTATGCGGCCTTGGCGATCAGGAATTTCATCGTGTGCACCGGCAAACATCACACGCATGTAATCGCGCGCTGATTTTGCAGTGACGGGTGCTTGTTTAAGCGTTTCTGTAATTACTGAAAACTCTGCTGAAGGAAAAACATAAAGACAACGTTCTTGTCCTTTAGTAATTACTAAACCTGGAGAAAGTTCTTCGCGAAATTTCGCGGGCAAAATTAAACGACCTTTGTCATCAAGACGTGGCTCGTGGGTGCCAAGAAACATTGTGCGCTCCCCTTCCCCAGGTCGCTGCGCTTACTTTCCGCGCTTAAATCCCCACTTTACTCCACTTTCCTCCTTTTTCAACCACCTTTCGCCACTATTTACCCTTTTCAACCCTTTCTCACCCCACCCCTTCTCACCAGTTTTAGGCATAAAAAAAGGGCCCCTATGGGAGCCCTTGAATGAGAAATGAGGTTATTTATTGATTATTGCGCTTATCCCAGCGTTGTTCCAGGCGAGCGCCGAGCGATGATGTGCGGGGGCTCTTAGGTAGAGATGGGCGCCCAATTGATGAAATCGCTGTGATAACCCCACCTAGCGCGATGATGAATCCGAGCACTCCTACGGGGGTCAGCTTTGCGATAAGTCCGCCGAAAAGGACCAAAATTCCAAGAACGACTAGGCCAAGACCCATAAGAACACGGTTTCGACCAATTGGCTTAGCCTGACCGGTAAGCGCTGAAACTAAGCGCGGATCCTCAGTCATGAGGGCAGCTTCCATCTCCTGGAGCATCCGCTTCTCGTGATCAGATAAAGGCATGAGTAAACAATAGAACACTGGTAGGTGCTCTGGCTACTTAAAAACTAATCCTCTTCATCTTCACTGGCCTTTATCAGGCGGGCTGGGCGCACTGAACCTCTGCCAAAGCGGGCGCGGGCTTGATCCATTGCTCCTTCGGCTTGGCGCCAGCCGACTTCGCGCTCACCGAGCATCATTTGGTGTGGTGCGCCTTCACTTAAGTTCTCGAGGCAGACTCCCACTAAGCGCAATCGGGCCCGCTCAATACGCAGTGCTTGATACAGCCCTTTCACTACGTCATACACATCATGGCTGCTATCAATTGGTAGCGGCAAAGTCTTACTGCGATTAATCGTTGAAAAATCGGCAAAGCGCACTTTGATACTTATTGTCTTTGCAAATAAATCTCGGTCGCGCAATCTGGCCGTTGCTCGCTCGGTTAATCGTAAGAACTCAGTCAAGATTTCTTCTGGGTTATCTAAATCCTGCGGGAATGTTTCGGCGGCGCTGATGCTGCGATCAGGTTCTTCAGGTGTGACATCTCGATAATCACGGCCCCATGCAAGTTCATATAAAGATGCACCACTTGCTTCACCTAGGGCTCGAATAAGTGTGGCCCGCGGAAGCTTTGCAATATCTTCAATAGTGCGAAGACCTAAGCGCTCTAGAACTTCGGCCGTTTTTGGTCCGACTCCCCACATTGCTTGAATCGGCAATGGATGCAAAAAAGTAAGTATGCGATCAGAAGTTATCTCTAACATTCCAT
Source organism: Actinomycetota bacterium (assembly GCA_009726135.1). GTDB lineage: Bacteria > Actinomycetota > Actinomycetes > Nanopelagicales > Nanopelagicaceae > Planktophila. The sequence goes on from WLIQ01000051.1 coordinate 1,676, forward strand.
TGGGTTTGCAATGCGCCGAAGCTAACTTGGCGATGAACTTTGATGGTGCGATTCCTACTGAACAGGTAATGCCTTCTTGCTCTTCAACTTTTTTACGAATAGCAACTGCGATTTCGCGGCCCGTACCCAGAAGTTTTTGCGAACCCGTTACATCCAAAAATGCTTCATCCAGTGAAATCGGTTCTACCCATGGCGTGAAACTATGAAAGATTTCCATGACATGTTCGGAAACTTCTTGATAGCGGGCCATATCAACCGGTAAAAAGATTGCATGCGGGGCTAATCGGCGGGCACGTCCCACAGGCATTGCAGAGTGAATTCCAAATTTGCGTGCTTCATAGTTAGCCGCAGATACAACACCGCGTGCACCCATTCCGATTACTACAGCCTTGCCTTTAAGTTCGGGGTTATCGCGCTCTGCTACGGATGCAAAAAAGGCATCCATATCAACGTGAAGAATCGTGGCCTGTGTACCGACTTCTTCGTTCATATTGCCAGCGTACTTTCTTTTGTACGCCAGGATTCATAGGCCGCGCGTAAGTCCCACGCCCCAGTTGCGCGCAGTGAAATACCGCGGGCCCCAGTGCGCCGGGTAACGCCGCGAATCAGTAGCAGGGATGTGGAATACAGGGTGCTGGCATAGTCACCTTGAGCATCGGGAAAGAAAGTTGAATCACTGCACCCATACCCATCATCAAGAGTTACAAAGATAACGCGCTTGCCACTGCGCACTGGCGGTGTTTGCATCGCAACTTTGATACCTGCAACTAATACTGAGGAACGTGAACGTTGTGCCAATAAATCCGAGGATCGCACCGCACCAATAGCGTTAAGAAAATCGCTATAGAAGCTCACTAAGTGCTCTGACATATCGATACCTAAACGTTGGATTTCATGCTCAACTATTTCAGCTGGACTCATATCAGGTAGTCCACTGCTCATTAATGCTGGAGGCGCAAAAGCTAAATTCATCTGTGCCCCTGTCACACCAGCGTTAGGTGATTTCTGTAGGTCAGAGAAATGCAGCAGCAGATCACGGCGGTTAACATCGGTGTGCAAGCGATCAAAAGCTCCAGTCAAGATTGCACTTTCAGTAACCGGTGCGCTACAACCAGAGCGGCGTACAAAATCTGTTAAATCTATATAGGGACGTCCAGCGATAATTGATGCGACCTCACCATCACTAATCTTGGTGATAGTTGACAATGCGATGCGAACTGCACTTCCATTATCTTCAACTCTATACACCGCATCAGATTGATTAATATCAAGGGGCGCAACCTTTAATCCCATCTGCCTGACTTCATCAACGATTAAACGTTTGGGATACATTCCAGGATCATGTGTAAGGACTCCGGCTAAAAATGCTGCTGGATAATGGGTCTTAAGCCAGGCAGATTGATAAGTAGGTAGCGCAAAAGCTGCAGCATGTGCTTTACAAAAACCAAAGGATGCAAAGGCGCGCAGAACCTCCCAGATCTCGTTAACGATAGGTAGTTCATAGCCCTTGGCCGTTGCTGCAGGAAAGAACCAATCACATACCTCTTGTTGTCCGACCTTGTCCCCCAATGCCCGTCGCTTTTCATCGGCGCTAGCTAATGAAACCCCGGTCATCGTTGCAATGATTTCAATAACTTGTTCATGAAAAACAACAACGCCTTCGGTATCGCGCAAAATCTCATAGAGATCCGGGTGAATGATTTGGGCTTTGGCCCAGCCATGGCGCGCCTTTAAAAACGGCGTAATCATGTCCGATTTCACTGGCCCTGGACGAAAGAGTGAGATATCAATAATCAAATCAGTAAATGTTTTAGGTTCTAACTTTCCAACAAGTTCGCGCTGGCCCGGAGATTCGATTTGAAATAAACCTAAAGTATTCGTGGATTGAATCAGGGCGTAAGTATCAGGATCATCTAATGGCACGGTATCGATATCAACGCTTTTTTCTTCCGTGCGCTCTATTTCAGTTAGCGCAAAAGAGATTGCTGACTGCATGCGCACACCCAAAACGTCGAGCTTTAATAAACCAATAGCTTCAACATCATCTTTATCAAAAACAACCATGGGATAGCCACTGGCATTAGAAAGAAGTGGTGTGCGATCAAGTAATCCACCATCAGATAAAACAATCGCACATGGATGCATCGATAAATGTCGTGGCAGACCATCGAGGCGCTCGGCCAAAGCAATTGTCATTGCAGTGAGCGGGGCTGAAATATTAAGGGAGCGAAGTTCAGGCAGATTCTCTAACGTCTTAGATATGTTACGAGCCCGTACATGGGGCATGGACTTTGCCAACATATCAATCTCCATGCCGGGCAGGCCCAGCGCCGCTCCTGCATCACGGATTGCATGACGTGCACGGTATGTATCAACCATGGCAACAGTTGCACATCGTGATTGGTTGCCCGGTGTATCCCAATCGGTGTTGCCATAGCGTTTAAAAACCATGTCATAGATTTCAAGTCGGCGATGTGATTCAACGTCAATATCGATATCTGGCAAAGCTCTGCGCAATGGTGAACAAAAACGTTCCATCAATAATCCATGTTGCAGTGGATCAACCCCAGATATCCCTAATAAATGACAGATCAATGAACCCGCACCGCTGCCCCGTGCTGCAACTCGAACACCAGCACCCCGTGCCATATCGCAGATATCGGCAACAGTTAAAAAATATGATTCAAAGCCAAGAGTTGCAACTGTTGATAGTTCATCATCTAAACGTGTGCGCACTTTTTTAATTGTTGCACTATCGCTATAGCGCCAGTTGATTGCTGATTCACTGCGGGTGCGCAGCAATACCCGCATTTCATGGGCTGAATCTGCGCCCACTACAGGAGCTTCAGGTAAATGTGCACCGCCTAAACCAATATCGCGTTGTGGTGATAACAATGAACGCTCGGCCCATGCGCGCGTTGTTGCTAGTAACTGGCGCGGAGTTCGCTCGCCTGCCGCCCGTGCAATTTCACCAGCCAATGAGATCATTTCATCACTTGATTTTAGAAAGCCTTCAGCATTGCGCCGTTCAATGTGGCGCGGGTGCAGGGGCACTAACTGGCGAGCGCAATCTAAAACATCAGCTACTGGTCCATCGGTGCGATCTCGCATGCGAACGGCGTTAGTAATAATGGCATCGATATCATGATCGCGGGCAAAAATTAAGGACTTTGCTGCATGGGATGTGGAACGCGGACCTTTGCCAGCAACTAAGTGTGAAACACATTCGATAGCGTTATCAGCAAATAAATCGCGGCTTTGGTTAAAGGCGGCATAGGCAGCATCGATGCGATTATCGGTAATCAATGAACCTACTAAGGAATGCGGTCCGTGCAAGGCGTAAACGTTGGTGCTGTAATGGCTAAAGCGTTGTAAGAAATCAAAGGTGAGAACTGGATTACGGCTATCACTTGTCATTGCAAGAGATGTCAGTAATCGGCACAGTGAGCGCCATCCCCCGTCACTATGTGCCATCAACGTCAAGCGATTATTGGTGCCACCCATATCAACTGCCAGATTGACTCCAATAATGGGAGCGATACCAAAATCAACACAGCTTTGCGCAAAGCGAATTGCGCCAGCTAAACCATCGCGATCGGTTAACGCTAATGCTGGCATTTCAAACTGCGCAGCCCGTTCTACTAAATCCCCCGGTTGTGTTGTGCCGTATTTGAGTGAATAAGCACTAGCAACGTTTAAATGAATAAAACTCATACGTTACGGATAATCCATTGGCCGCTGCGTTCATCGCGCTCTAGTTCAAATGTTGTTAACGCCCCAATAGGTGCAGCCTCCACACGCCAGAGAGCACGTGCTTGATCATCAGGTCTGTACTTGCCATCACTAATGCGATTCCACCAACCGCCGGCTTCACACCACCTGTATAAAACTGCGTGAATACGAAAGCGCCGGCCTTTAAAGGTGAACTCAATAGGAGTTGTTGCTCCATCGATTGTTACATCGTGGGCGGGATTAACCTGTGGAGCTGACATTGGGGGTAGAGCCTTTCTCAGCGCTGTGGATATTCGAACAGATGTTCGAAAAATAGACCCCTGGACTGACAAATAGCAAGCGCATAGGTGTGTCGAGGCGTTGAGTAGTTGAAAGTTCAACTACTATTACCCCAGTTCGTATTCACCAATCTAAGGAGCTCCATGAACGCAGTACTCGTAATCGCTCGCATCTTGTTTGCTGGCATCTTCATCACATCAGGAATCAGTCACCTCACCAAGTTGGATGCAATGACTGGCTATGCCCAATACAAGAAAGTTCCAGCAGCAAAGCTCAGCGTGATCGTCTCAGGTCTGATGATTCTTGTTGGCGGGCTCTACATCACATTTGGTGTCTATGCAGATCTTGGTGCGCTACTTATCGCATTGTTCTTAATCCCAGCAGCGTTCATGATGCATGCATTCTGGAAAGAAACTGATGCAACTGCAAAGCAAAATGAGTCTATTGGGTTCTTTAAAGATCTATCACTTGCAGGCGCAGCATTGATCATCTTTGTACTAGTTGGTTCTGGTACAGATTTTGGTCCAAGCATTACAGGTGCTTTCTTTAACCTATAAAAAGTTAGTTAGTAAAGCCCCTGCAGAGAAATCTGTGGGGGCTTTATTTTTTGATAATGTGTGATTGATATCCAGCAAGTAAAAGCATGAGTACTGGATACATCATGGCAACTGGCAGCGAAGTCAGTTGAGCAAGGGCGCCTGTAATAGAAGGTCCGATGAAATAACCTGCTAATCCAATAACGCCTACACGAGCAATTGCCACTGATGAAGCAATTCCCGGAACTTCAGATGCTGCCAAAATATAAGCAGGAAACATCGGACCTATTCCAAATCCTGCGCATGCAAATCCGATGTTTACGATGATCAAAGCAAGAATAGGATGCGAATCAGAGAGTGGAACGCCTATTGCAATGCCCGCACCTAAACCGAGGCCACCTAAATAACCCCCGTATAGCACCGTCTTTCGCGGACCAAAATGATCAAGAGTTTTATCACCCATAAACCTAGCCGTAATCATCGCTAATGCAAATACTGCGAAAGCAGAAGCATTAATGCCAATTCCAAAGCCCATGTCATCGCGAAGTAAAATTGCGCCCCAATCACTTGCAGCACCTTCTGCAATCAACCCACCAAGTAATCCAATGCCCATTCCCCACAATGGCATAACTGACTTCCCAAATAACGGAATCTTTGCCTGGGTTTCTTCTTCCCCACCGCTATGTTCATCTAAGTCTGCAGAAAGAAGCGTTCGCATTGCCGGAATGAATAAAAAGAAGCAGGCGATACCGACACCAACTAAATTATCGCGAGGCGAAACATGTTTAGCAATTGATCCACTTAAAACTGTTGTTGCAAAGGCGCCACTTGACCACATTGCGTGAAATGAAGACATTACACGCCGACCTAAATGTTTTTCAATCACAACACCTTGTGTATTAGATGCGATATCCATGCTCGAATATCCAAGACCCATGATGAATAGGCCAAAAATTAAAGTAATGGGAGAAGTTGAAAAACCCATCAACATCAAACCAACGGGCATGATGATGATTGAAACCCGAATAACGGCTTTGGTGCCATAGGAGTGCACTAAGCGCCCAGTTAACTGAGCACCAATAATCGCTCCAACTGTGCTTGAAATAAGGATTAACCCCAGCTGTCCATTATTTAAACCGTTTGCATCACGGATTTCTGGGATGCGGGCAACCCAAGCCATCGATACAAAACCCATAAAGAAAAAGGTTGCCAGCAGTCCTTTGCGCGCACGATTTGCCGCGGTCAATAAATCAGTGTTCATAAGGTGATAACGGTAACTGACATCGCCCGAAAATTCTGCTTCACTCACGTATGTTCTTCTCCTTCTGGCCACACCGAAGTGAGTTCTCTGCACATCGTAAAGATTTGATCACCGACTTAATTGCTGGATTAACGGTGGCAATCGTTGCTCTTCCATTAGCCATTGGATTTGGAATCACTTCGGGGATGTCGGCAGCTGCAGGATTAACAACAGCGATAATTGCCGGATTTCTTGCAGCTGTTTTTGGTGGTTCTAAATACCAAGTCAGCGGTCCAACTGGTGCCATGACAGTCATTCTGATTCCCGTTATTCATAACTTCGGTGTTTCTGCAGTTCCAGCCCTTGGCCTGATGGCCGGTGCCATGATATTCATGATGGCAATCTTTAAACTTGGTGCAGTAATTAACCGAGTCCCCTGGACTGTCGTTGAAGGATTTACCGTTGGTATTGCTTTAATTATTTCTCTTCAGCAAATTCCTTTGGCCTTTGGAATACCTAAGGGGGCTGGCGAGAAAAGCTATATCGTTGCTTGGAACACTCTTATCAATGCACTTCATGCGGGGCTTAATTACAGTTCACTCCTTGTCGTCCTGATAACTCTCATAATTAAATTTTCGTGGCCGCACCTTGCCCATCGTTTAAAATGGAAATTTCATATACCTGCCAGCTTTGTTGCTCTACTACTTGTAACTTTGCTTGTTAAGGCTTTTGCCATTGAAGTTGCAACAATCGGCAATATCCCACGGTCTCTTGGCACATATCAAAAACCTATCTTTGATAATTTAACTTCTCTACTAATGCCTGCCTTATGGATTGCATTACTTGCGGCAGTTGAGTCTCTGCTTTCTGCTCGAGTCGCCGACGGTCTTGCGCACAATAAAGATCATTTCGAACCTAACCGTGAATTATTTGGACAAGGCCTTGCAACTCTTGCTGCATCTGTCTTTGGTGGAATGCCGGCGACTGGTGCAATTGCTCGAACAAGTGTGAACGTTAGATCCCACGCACAATCTCGCCTGGCGTCGGTTTTTCATGCCTTAGTTCTACTTGTAATCGCACTAATTGCCGCCCCTCTTGTAAGTGCGATACCGACAGCAGTTATTGCAGGACTTTTACTTGGCACTAGCTACCGAATTCTAAATCCCGTATCCATAATGGAGTCACTGCGCACAACAAAGGCAGAAGCTTCAACTTTGGTTGTAACTGCAATTAGTACTGTTGCAATTGATTTAATCTGGGGCATGGCTATCGGCATAGCCCTGCATATGATCTTGGCCCACTACTCTAAAAAGGCCTAGGCGATATAGAATCAAACCCATACCAACTCAACAAGGAGCGCTCCGTGGACAACATCACTGCATTTAATAACCATCTTCCAGTCAAAGTTCGCTTTGGAGAAGGTGTGGCAGAAACATTGCCAGCAGTTGTCGCAGAACTTGGTGCCAGCAAAGTCTTTTTAATGGTTGATAAAGATATTGAAAAGTTCAATCCAGCAGCTGCAAAGCTTATTGAACAGATGAAGGCTGCTGCGGGGATCACTGTTACTGTCTTTGAAAAGCCAGCAGGTGAACCAACTATTCAAATGGTTGATGATTCAATCGCAGCACTTAAGGCTGCAGGCTCTGATGTTGTTGTGGCACTTGGTGGTGGCTCAGTAATTGATACTGCTAAAGCTGCGCGACTTTGCGCACAACTGAACTGCACATTCCGTGAATTCCAATCAAAGCCACCTGTTTATCCAGCGCCAACACTTCCACTTGTTGCACTTCCAACATCTGCTGGAACAGGCTCTGAAGTATCTGGTGGTTCAGTGATTTCAGATCCTGAAGCTGGTCGCAAAGCAGGTATTGCCAATGGAAATCTTCGTGCACAAGTTGCACTCGTTGACCCTGTACTTACATATTCAATGCCACCTTCAATGACAGCCAACACTGGAATT
>WLIQ01000052.1 GCA_009726135.1 Actinomycetota bacterium
GTCTCTGCTGCGGCATCGGCCTTTGCCTTACGCGCTGCTTTTGCTTCAGCTACTGCTTCTGTCTTCTTCTTAGTTGGACCTAACACCATTGTCATATTTCGTCCCTCTTGTTTAGGGGCGAACTCGACAAAGGCAAACTCAGCGACATCTTCTGCAAGACGCTGCAAAAGCTTGTAGCCCATCTCAGGTCGCGTTTGTTCGCGTCCGCGGAACTTCATCGTAACTTTCACCTTGTCGCCACCCTTAAGAAATTTCTCTACTTGATTACGCTTTGTTTCGTAATCATGAGTTTCAATCTTTGGTGTCAACCGCACTTCCTTCACCACAATGTGGGTCTGGTTTTGTCGCGCTTCCCGAGCTTTCTGTGCAACTTCGTACTTATATTTTCCGAAGTCCATGATCTTGCAAACGGGTGGAACGGCATCGGGTGCGATTTCGACTAAGTCGAGGCCTACTTCATCTGCCATTCTTAACGCTGTATCGATATCTACAACTCCTACTTGTTCACCGGTGTAACCGATTAAACGAATTTCGGGTGTGCGGATACGATCATTAATGCGCGGGTCAGTTGTGATTTGTGCTCCTTCGGTTTCGTCAAACGCTTTGGTCTAACAGCGCTGCAAAAGAAAACCGCAAGGGTAAAGAGAAATAATTCTCTTATCCGACAAACCAGCTCGCACTAGTGGCGATGAAGGTGGGAGCGGTAACTCCTCTTGCAGTGGTTATTAGGCCACTGGTCTGGGGCAAAGATTACCCGCTAGAGGCAAAAAGGCGAAATTGAGCGCTTAAGCACCCATCGCATGAACGCCACCATCGACATGGATGATTTCGGCCGTGGTCTTTGGGAACCAGTCCGAAAGAAGCACAACCGCTGCTTGAGCCGCAGGCACTGGGTCATTTACATCCCACGCTAGTGGCGCGCGTTCATTCCATACTTTTTCAAACTCTTCAAATCCAGGAATAGATTTTGCTGCAATTGTACGGATCGGTCCAGCTGCAACTAAATTCACTCGAATATTTTCAGGTCCTAGATCACGAGCTAGATAACGTGACGTTGATTCAAGAGCCGCTTTTGCAACGCCCATCCAATCGTATTTAGGCCAAGCCACGGTGGCGTCAAAATCAAGTCCAACAACAGAGCCAGCGCCATTAAATAAAGGGCGTGCTGCCATTGTCAGCGATTTCAAAGAGTAAGCAGATACATGCATCGCAGTTGCAACATCTTCCCACTCTGTGTTGAGAAAATTTCCACCTAAAGCAGATGTTGGAGCAAAACCAATTGAATGAACTACGCCGTCAAGTCCGTTTGGAAAATGTGCACGTACTCGAGTTTCCAATGCTGCAAGATCATCAGTATTTGTTACATCGAGTTCAATAATGGGCGCTGGAGCTGGAAGCCGACCCGCGATGCGGGTGGTTAAAGAGAGAGCTCTACCAAAAGATGAAAGCAAAACTTCTGCACCTTGTTCTTGCGCCAAACGGGCGATATGAAAAGCGATCGAGCTATCGGTGAGAACTCCCGTTACTAAGATTTTCTTTCCATCAAGTAAGCCCATATTAGTGACCCATTCCTAATCCGCCATCAACTGGGATTAACGCCCCAGTGATATAGCTAGCTTGAGGTGATGCTATAAAAGTAACTACATCAGCAATTTCTTGTGCTGAACAAAAACGACCCAATGGAACTTGTCCGGCAATGTCATTTCTTCGTTTTTCATCCAGAGTTGACGTCATATCCGTTTCCACAAAACCCGGCGCTATAACATTTGCAGTGATTCCTCTGCTGCCTAATTCACGGGCGAAAGATCGAGCCATTCCAACTAAACCTGATTTAGAAGCTGCGTAATTCACTTGGCCAGCAGCTCCGACTGCACCAACAACTGACCCCACGAAAATTAACCTGCCCTTTTTCAACTTTAATAATCCTTTAGCGGATCGGCGCGCTACTCGGAAAGCCCCCGTGAGATTGGCGTCGATGACAGATTCAAAATCATCATCACTCATGCGCATGACAAGACCATCTTTGGTTATGCCAGCATTGGCAACAATAATTTCCGGGAATCCCCATTTAGTCTCAATTTCGTTGAAAGCGGCATCTACACTTTCCGTACTTGTGACATCCATGATTACTGACTTAAATCCAACAGGTGGAACGCCACTGCGATAGGTGACTACAACATCATGGCCAGCATCAGCAAGGGATTGTGCAACTGCCAAACCAATACCGCGGTTTCCGCCTGTAACCAGGGCCATTGAACTCATACCCAAAACTTACTGGTTACCGAGAGGTAATCAAAAGAAGCGCAGCCGTGCGTCGAGCACTACTCTTTGCATATGGCTAAGAAAAAGAAAGTATTTGAGATTACCAATGCACCTTTAGCCTTGACGCGTGATCAGTCAGCTCGTCAAAAACGCTATTTCATTTCGATGATGATTCGCACCGCTTGCTTTATTCTTACCGTGGTCCTACCAAGCCCTTACCGATGGATTGCCTTAGCTGGAGCAGCAGGATTGCCGTATTTTGCCGTTGTTATTGCAAATGCGGGTCGAGAAACATTTAGCCGTGATACTCAAATAATTCAAGAAAAGCCACTTCCACTCGATTAACTATGGCAAAAGAACGCGAAGAATATTCAATTCTAAAAACACTTATCGCTCTTTCTTTGGTCGCACTTTGTTTAGTTGCAGCTCAATGGCAATACCACCGAGGCGTAGATAGACATGCTCGAAATGCAATGATTGAAAAACATATTCAGCTAACTCCAGTGGGACTAGATGTAGTCAAAGATTTACCGCTTGCTTCAGAGTGGAGATCCGTTACAACGTCGGGAAGCTTCGATGCAAGCAACCAAATACTTCTGCGCAATAGATATAACGAAGGTGTTTATGGTTTCGAAGTCCTTACCCTTTTTAAAACCGCCGCAAATGAAAAGTTTTGGGTAGATCGCGGCTGGGTCAAAGCCGGCGCTAACGCCACAATCGCGCCAGAGATTGTTCCTCCCCCAACTAATGAAGTTTCAATCACGGGAAGACTGCGTTTAGATTCATCCCTCCCCCAAGGATCTTTTTTTGCCATTCCATCTTCAGGCAATGGGCTTATTTCTAAACTTAACGCGCAATCACGGTTCGACACAGAGAATTACTACATAGATCTTTTGAGTGGGTCAGAGAGTTCCTTAACTCCAGCTGTTGCTGCTCAATTGCCAGAACTCAGCGATGGTCCCCATATGGCATATGCCTTGCAGTGGATTTTCTTTGCAGGCCTTGTTCTTTACGGCCGAATACTAATTCGCCGCACCCGTTAAATCCTGGCGGTTGTAGAGATCAGCATAAAGACCGCCGAGGGCCACAAGTTCATCATGTTTTCCGCGCTCAACGATTTGTCCTTTTTCCAACACAAGAATCTGGTCGGCATCACGAACAGTGCTGAGTCGATGTGCGATAACAATGCTGGTTCGACCTTTCAAGGCGCTCTGCAATGCAGCTTGAACTAAAGCCTCATTCTCAGAATCTAGATGTGCGGTGGCTTCATCAAGAATCACCACTGACGGCGACTTGAGCAATAAGCGCGCAATAGCTAAGCGTTGCTTCTCTCCACCAGATAAACGGTGCCCACGCTCTCCCACCATCGTGTCTAGACCATTTGGTAAAGATTGAATCAATTTCCAAATCTGCGCGGACTCACATGCAGTTCGCATTTCATCCTCTGTTGCATCGGTTTTTGCATAACGCAGATTTTCCGCAATAGTTTCGTGGAAAAGATGCGCATCCTGCATAACAACGCCGATGGCTCCGCGTAAGGATTCAAGAGTCAGATTACGAATGTCCTGCCCATCAATTTCTATTGAACCCGAAGTTACATCGTAGAGACGCGGCAACAGCGCGCTTATAGTTGTTTTGCCGGCACCGGAAGGCCCAACTAAAGCTGTCAGAGTCCCAGGGGCTGCAGTAAAGGAAAGATTACGTAGTACTTCCCCGCTTTGCACCGTTTCTGGTTTAGCCGCAGATTCAAGAGATGCAAGTGAAATCTCTTGCGCCTTTGGATAAGAGAAACTCACATTCTTAAACTCAATGTTCGGATGTGTAGATTCAAGCAAAATCGCATTATCCCGATTTTTCACCATAGGTTCTAGATCCAAGACTTCGAAAACTCGTTCAAAAGATACAAGGGAGGTCATTACATCGATGCGGATGTTAGACAAAGCAGTTAGTGGTCCATAAAGTCGAGCCAGCAGGGCAGTAATTGCAAGTAACGTACCAACTGTTACCCCTCCACTAATAGCTAAATGGCCGCCAATTCCATATGCAAATGCGGTGGCAATGGCCGCAACACTTGTTAGCGCAATAAAGAAAAGGCGATTGAGCATTGCCATTTTGATTCCAATATCGGCAACTTTGCGCGCCCTAGATCTAAAGTATTCCTGTTCACGTGCTGGTTGCCCGTACAAAGCTACGAGCATCGCCCCGGAGACGTTGAACCGTTCCGTCATAGTGCTCGACATCTCAGCATTTGTATTAAAAGAATCACGTGTGAGTTCTTGCAGTTTTCGCCCGACCCACTTAGTTGGAATCAGAAATAAGGGCAAGAGCAAAAGCGAGAAGATAGTTATCTGCCATGACAAGATCATCATCGTGACTCCGACCAAAACCAAGCTGACTACATTGCTGACTAACCCCGAAAGCGTGGCTGTAAATGCTTGTTGGGCACCCATGACATCTGAATTAATTCGAGATATTAATGCGCCAGTTTGAGTTCTTGTGAAAAATGCGATGGATTGTTTTTGAACGTGTGCGAATACTAGGGAACGTAAATCGTAAATTAAGCCTTCACCAATTCGAGAAGAGTAATAGCGCCCCAACATGCTCATGGCTGCATCAGCAATTGCTAGTAAACCAACAAAGATTGCTAAACGTGTGACCAAAGCACCATCTTTAGGAATCACGCCTTTGTCGATGAGTTGGCGCAAAAGTAAAGGTGTAGCAACAATTAGGGCTGCGTCAATAACGACAGTAAAGAGGAAGATCCAAATACTGAAGCGATAAGGTTTTGCAAAACTGAAAATTCGCTTGACCGTGCCGGGCTTTAACTTTTGTTGCTTTACAGATGGATCTGCCGTCATAGAACGATGAGTCATCCAAGCCGCATGCATTGACATGTGACTACCTTATTGAGTTATTCCTCAGACAGTGAAACCGAGAGCGCGAAGCTGTTCTCTTCCATCATCAGAGATTTTATCTGGGCCCCAAGGTGGCATCCATACCCAGTTAATCTTCACATCACTGGTCATTGAAGCCAATGCCGAACGCGTTTGGTCTTCAATGACATCCTGAAGCGGGCAAGCTGCAGAAGTGAGCGTCATATTCAAAATAGCAATATTAGCTTCATCGACCATAACATCGTAAATGAGACCTAGATCTACTACGTTGATTCCAAGTTCTGGATCTACGACATCCTTCATTGCTTCGGTTACATCATCGACGGTTGTTGTCATTTGCTCTCTCCCTGTGACTGTATAGCAGCATCTTTAAAAGCCATCCAACCAAGCAGGGCACACTTTACCCGACCTGGAAACTTTGAAACTCCTGCAAATACAACGGCATCTTCTAAAATCTCTGGGTCTCCAGAAGAAGTTCCCTTACTAGCCATTAACTCAGAGAATGACTTAACAATTGCATCAGCTTCTTCCAAAGTCTTATCGGTAACCAGATCACTCAGCATCGAAACGCTGGCTTGTGAAATGGAGCAACCTTGACCATCCCAAGTGATGGAAGTAATTAAGTTGTTCTCAACATTTAAATTGAGAGTTATCTCGTCACCACAACTGGTGTTTACGTGGCTGACTTGAGCCGTAAAAACTGGATTTAATCCTTTGTGCTGTGGATGCTTGTAGTGATCCAGAATGACTTCTTGATATAGCGAATCAAGCTCCATCAAAATCTCCCAAAGTATTTCTGTGCACCTAGTAACGCGTCTACTAAGGCATCAACATCTTGCTCGTCATTGTAGAGATAGAAAGAAGCGCGCGTAGTTGCTGGAACATTCATAACTTTGGCTAATGGCCATGCACAATGGTGGCCTGTTCGAACAGCTACACCCTGACTATCAACATACTGACCAACATCATGCGGGTGGATATCTGCAAGGGTAAATGAAACCGTAGCTCCGCGAGATACATTCTCTAGTGGCCCAACAATTCTTATTCCATCAATGGCAGAAATCTTTTCTAGGGCATAACTAGTAAGTTCGATTTCATGGGCGCGAACCGCGTCCATTCCTATTTGTGATAGGTAATTTAATGCCGCACCAAGACCAACGGCTTGAGCCATATTTGGGACACCTGCTTCAAACTTTTGCGGAACAGGTGCCCACGTTGCAGTTGTCATGGTTACATTTTCAATCATCGATCCACCGGTAAGAAATGGTGGAAGTTCATCTAAGAGTTCAGCCTTGCCCCATAAAACTCCAACGCCCGTTGGTCCGACGGCTTTGTGTCCAGAAAAGGCTAAGAAGTCCACACCAAGAGCAAGAACATCCACACTCATGTGTGGCACTGACTGACAGGCATCAAGTACTACAACCGCACCAACTTCGTGTGCTCGCTTAACAATGGCTTCCAGCGGATTAATTGTTCCGAGAACATTGGACTGATGCGTTACGGCAACAACCTTTGTATGTGTAGTAATAAGTTCATCAATATTAGAAAGGTCTAATCGTGAATCTTGCCCCACCTTGAACCATTTGAGCTGTGCCCCTGTGCGCTTAGCTAACTGCTGCCATGGAATCAGATTTGCATGATGTTCCATCTCTGTTACAACAATGGAATCAGATGCTGTTAAGGCAAAGCGATTACCTGCCTCGGCATTACCCATTGCATAAGCAACTAGGTTTATCGACTCCGTGGCGCTTTTTGTGAAGATGACTTCATTTTCTTTCCCACCAATAAACTGTGCAACGATTTCGCGTGCACCCTCATAAGCATCAGTTGCTTCTTCAGCAAGCTGATGAGCCCCACGATGGACGGCAGCATTGTGCTTAGAATAGAAATCACTTTCGGCATTAATAACAGCCCAAGGTTTTTGAGCCGTCGCGCCGCTATCTAAATAAACCAACCTTTTACCATCGCGAATAGTGCGTTCAAAGATAGGAAAATCTTTGCGCACCTGCGCGACTGAGAAGCTCATTGTAGAATTACTTGCTCACGTAATCTGCATATCCATTGGCTTCTAGTTTGTCGGCTAGATCCGGACCGCCTTCTTCAACTATTTTGCCATTGGCAAAAACATGAACAAAATCAGGCTTAATGTATTTTAAAATACGCGTGTAGTGTGTGATAAGTAAAACTCCCAAATCATTATTAGCCTTAGCTCGATTAACACCTTCTGAAACGATACGTAGGGCATCGACATCTAACCCTGAATCTGTCTCATCAAGGATGGCCATCTTTGGCTTAAGGAGTTCAAGCTGCATGATTTCATGGCGCTTCTTTTCGCCGCCAGAAAAACCTTCATTAACATTTCGACCAGCAAATGCTGGGTCCATATTCAACGCTTCCATAGCACCCTTAACTTCAGCTACCCACGTACGAAGTTTTGGTGCTTCTCCACGAAGTGCAGTTGCAGCTGTTCGCAAAAAATTAGATACAGAGACGCCAGGAACTTCTACTGGATACTGCATGGCCAAGAACAATCCCGCCTTAGCGCGTTCGTCTACAGTCATTTCCAAAACATCAGCACCATCAAGTGTTACAGAGCCACCAGTAATTGTGTATTTAGGGTGACCAGCGATTGAGTAAGCAAGAGTTGATTTACCAGACCCGTTTGGTCCCATGATTGCATGTGTTTCACCTGACTTAATGGTTAAGTCAACACCCTTAAGAATTTCAACGGTTCCGTTTTCAGTATTAACGCAAACTTGAAGTCCGCGGATTTCTAGAACGCTCATTATTTTCTCTCTTCTTCTCGTGTACTAAATCTCAACCGTGACGGAATTTCCGTCGATCTTTACTGCATATGTTGCAAGACTGATATTTGCGGGCAAGGTCAATGCCTCACCAGTTCGTAAATCAAATTCAGCGCCATGTAGCCAACATTCAATTTTGAAATCTGTTACTTCACCTTCTGATAGAGATGCCTCAGAGTGAGAACATGTATCGTCAACAGCAAATACCTCATCGCCAACTCTGGCAACACAGATTGTTTTGCCATCTTTTTCGATCTTGAGGGGCTTTCCGACCTCTATTTGATCTAACGTTAAATCAGCCATTTATGCACCAGCTCTTTCAAGTTCACCATCGATACGTTCCATGAGACGCTCTTGTACTTCTTCGTTTCCAATCTCAGTAATGATCTCATTGAAGAATCCGCGCACAACAAGACGTCGAGCATTTTCTAGAGTGATTCCACGGGACATCAAATAGAACAATTGCTCGTCATCAAATCGACCGGTAGTACTTGCATGTCCTGCGCCAACAATCTCTCCCGTTTCGATTTCTAGATTCGGCACTGAATCAGCACGTGCACCATCAGTCAGCAAAAGATTACGGTTGAGTTCGTATGTATCCGTACCTTGTGCAACGGCGCGGATTAATACATCACCAATCCACACGGTATGAGCATCTTTGCCAGCAAGCGCACCTTTAAAGTTAACCCGAGACTTTGCATTAGGAACAGCATGATCAACATGCATTCGATGCTCAAAAAACTGTCCGGTCGTTGCAAAATAAACGCCTAGGAGTTCGGCCGAGGCACCTGGAGCAATAAATTCAACGGTTGGAAGAATACGAACCACATCTCCACCAACAGTGACTGTAATTGATCTGAAAACAGCATCCTTATCAACTACGGCATGGTGACGTGCTGTGTATACGCTCTTAGAATCAAACTCCTGTAGAGATACAAAAGTTAGGGAGGATCCTGGAGCTAAAGAGATCTCCAAATCTTCAGCCAGCAATGTGTCTCCAATATTTTCAACAATAACCGTTGCAACAGCATGAGTACCCAAAGAAATCCTGACTCTGGAGAGTTCGGCAGTGTCTAAGGAACCGGCGGTGCGAGTAAGAAAGATCGGCTCTTGAATTTCAACATTGGCAGCGATTGCTAGATGCGAAACATCTGATGCCGCTCCCCTAATGCGCTCGATGATGATGTCATCACTTGCAGCTAGTGGAGCTAGAGATTCACGTGTAAAACTAACGCCTTTCGGCAAAGCAGCTTTAGCTACGAGTGAATTACGATCGGAAATACTTGCAGAACCATCATGTAGTCCACGAAGTCGCTTAAGCGGTGTAAAACGCCACGCTTCCTCACGTCCAGTTGGGGTTA
>WLIQ01000053.1 GCA_009726135.1 Actinomycetota bacterium
AAGCTGGCTGCATATGTGAAAGGTGTTTGAGAACGTAAGGGTCGATGGTTGCCATCGCGCTATCCGGCCTTAACCGGAATCACCCCTTCAATCATCACTCGTAGTTGGCCCGGGTCCTCCGGAACCTAACCCCATAACGCAGATTTACTTAATCAACCTGTAGTTCGTTATGGACTAAGACAATATTAGCGAGTTTTCTTGCGTTTTACTAGTTGCCCCGCAATAACAATGGCCAACGCCAAGAAAAACATCGCAGAACCAATCACATTAGCTTGTGCGGGAATTCCGCGCGCTGCGGAAACATATACAAATTTAGGGAATGTAATGAGGGTTCCAGAGTTGAAGTTCGTAATAATAAAGTCATCGAATGAAAGGCTAAAAGCTAGTAAGGCAGCCCCTGCAATACCAGGTGCGACTAATGGCAAAGTAACTCTGCGGAAAGTCTCAAACTCATTGGCATAAAGATCCATAGCCGCTTGTTCTAGGCGTGGGTCTAAGGATGCAATACGTGCTTTAACCGTTACCACCACAAAAGAAATACAAAATACTACGTGAGCAATAACTGTTGGCCAAAACCCTGGATTAATTTTAAAGACCAAAAATAATGAAAGCAGAGATGCACCAAGAACAATTTCTGGTGTTGCCATTGGCAAAAAGATGAGCAAGTTTGAACTAGAGCGACCTTTAAAGTGATATCGCCCAATTGCAAAGGCGATCATGGTGCCCAAGATTGTTGAAAAAATAGTGGCAAGTAAACCAATTTTTATTGAGTTACTAAGTGCGTTGCACACCTCCGGTGCTCCACAAGGGTTTTGCCAATTACTTAAAGTAAAGCCCTTCCAGATTAAATTGCTTTTACCTGAATCGTTAAATGAGAAGGCGAAAGTATAAGCAACAGGGATAAAGAGATAGGTAAAACCAAAGATCATGTAAATCCGCAGTAAGTTGCGACCAAACCATCGAGAGAATCGAGCCTTAACCGGGATAGTCGGGATGGAGGCATCCTTAACTTTTTGACTCATACCAACTCCTCCGTTCCAGCTTTTCGAATATACAAAGTCACAAGAATCAAAATTGCTGCCATTAATGTAAATGAAAGCGCAGCAGCCGTTGGATAATCAACAATCTTGAAATAACGTGACTCAATTACGTTACCAATCATCTTTGTGTTAGGACTACCCAAGATTGCAGCATTTACATAATCACCTGCAGCTGGAATAAATGTGAGCAGAGTTCCGGCAACTACGCCAGGCAAAGAAAGGGGAACAGTAACTCGGCGAAAAGCTGTGATGCCATTAGCATAGAGATCACCAGCGGCTTCGATTGTACGAGGATCAATACGCTCTAAAGATGCATAAAGCGGCAATGTCATAAAAGGTAAGAAGTTATATGTCATACCTGCAACTACTGCGACCGAGGTTGATGTCAGTGTGGTCTGCTGGCCAATAATGTGAAGTGAACGTAATCCGGGAACCACAAAGCCTTCTTCTCCCAAAATCTGCTTCCAAGCGATTGTGCGAAGCAAGAATGAGGTGAAAAACGGTGCAACAACAAGTACCAACAAAATATTTTTAAATTTACCTGATTTAAAGGCGATCGCATAAGCAAGTGGGTAAGCAATAGCCAATGCAAATATCGTGGCCAAAGTTGCATATACAAATGATCGACCAAATTGCTCCTTGTTATCTACAAAAGCCTGAATGTAGTTACCAAAGGCAAGAGTCTGCTCGTATTCACCTGTGTCACCGCCTGCTATAGGAGTCTGGGTTGAAGTTTGCGCAAGGTTAATAATTGGCAGGATAAAAAAAGTAAAGAGGAAAGCAAAACCTGGAAGAAGAAGTAAGTAAGGAACGCGTATCTTTGGAAAGGACACGTTATTCGCCCTCGAGTTCCTCAGGATTAACTTCAGTACCGGCCTCAATATCCTCATCGCCGCGAAGACCAAATGTGAAGTTTGGCTCCCATGAAATATTTACTTCATCGCCCTTATCAAATGGTGCAACACCATCATCATTTTGCTCAAAGACCATTACTTCCTGGCCCCAAGGCATGGCAACCACATACTGCGTGCTCACGCCAATGTATGAAACATCTTCAATGTGCCCGCCGGTTAAAGTATTTCCTCTAACAGGAGTTCCAAGACGCGAGATTCTAAACTTCTCTGGACGAATTCCTGCATAGAGTGAGTTATCAACTGCATGGCTGCGCTTTTTAGGCATAGATATCTTTTGACCGTAAAGATCTACAACTAAATTATCTCCATCATTGCCATCAGTTTTGCCCTTAATTAAATTTGATTGACCCAGGAAGTTAGCAACAAATGCAGTTTCAGGATTGTCATAAAGATCAGCAGGAGAACCCATTTGCTCAATCTTGCCCTCGTTCATAACTGCAATCGTGTCGGCCATAGTCATAGCTTCTTCTTGATCGTGTGTTACGTGTACGAAAGTTAAGCCAACTTCGCGCTGAATCCACTTGAGTTCGATCTGCATCTGGCGACGAAGTTTGAGATCGAGGGCACCTAGGGGTTCATCTAGTAGTAATAGCGCTGGACGATTAACAATTGCACGAGCAAGTGCGATGCGCTGTTGTTGCCCACCAGATAACTGCGTTGGCTTGCGCTCTGCCAAATGTGGAAGTTCAACCAGGCTCAGAACCTTGTCGACCTGCTCCTTAACATCTTTTATTCCACGACGGCGAAGACCAAAAGCGATATTTTCAAAGATAGTTAAATGAGGAAACAGCGCATAGTTTTGAAAAACAGTATTGATTGGGCGCTGATACGGACGCGTTGTTGTAATGTCAGTATCACCCAAATGAATACTTCCAACTGTTGGCTCTTCTAATCCTGCAACCATGCGAAGCGTTGTAGTTTTGCCACAACCGGAAGGTCCAAGCAAAGCAAAGAAAGAACCTTTTGGAATCGCAAGAGTTAAATCATCGACTGCCTTAAAGTCACCATATGACTTGGTAATGCGAGTTAGACGTAAATCTCCCCGTGCAGAAATTGAATCCTTCGTCACTAGTTGCCTTGAGCCTGCTGGAAGGCTTCGGCCCACTTTGTTTCTTCATCAGGAGTCAGAGAACGGAAAACGTTGAGGCGAGATGCAGTCTTTTCAGTTGGGAAGATGTACTCAGAGTTTGCAAGCTCTGGAGCAATCTTTTCCATCTCAGCTTGCGCACCCTTTACTGGGCACACATAGTTAACGTAGGCAGCAACTTCTGCTGCTACGGCTGGCTCGTAGTAGTAATTGATCATCTTTTCGGCGTTTGCCTTACCGGCTGCAGATGCAGTCGATGGGATCATCAAGTTATCACCTGAAATTGTTCCGCCAGATTCAGGAATTGCGAAGTCGAATTTGCCTTCATTTTCAGATGCAAGGATAAACATGTCGCCAGACCAGCCGATCACAGCAGTTGCATCACCGGAAGTAAGGTCTTCTGCATATTCATTACCTTTAACGCCGCGGATCCAGCCATCAGAAATCTTCTTAGCCATGAAATCAACAGCGTTCATAAATTGATCTTCAGTGACCTTATTAATATCTACACCCTGACCTAGCAAAATTACACCGATGGTGTCGCGCATTTCTGTAAGAACAACAATCTTTCCCTTGTTCTGTGGCGCAAAGAGATCATCCAGCGTGCGAATTCCCTTTGGATTCTTTTCAACATTCCAACCAAATCCACCCATGATGCCCTGCCACGTAAGAGTTGATTCGCGGTTAAGGTCATAGGAAGGTGATGCAAGTGAATCAAGGATGTTTACCTTGTTTGGAATATTTGCAGCATCATACTTTTGTGAATAGCCTAAACGAATCCAACGTGCTGCCATCCAGTCGGTTGGTGTAACTACGTCATAACCAATATCTTCGCCGAGTTTAAGTTGAGCTTGAACTTTTCCAAAGAACTCATCGTTGTCGTTGTAATCTTCAAAATACTTTGCATCAATTCCAGTTTTTTCTGAGAACTTAACAAGAGTTGGATAAGTCTTTGAATCTTCATCAAAATCTAGATACAAAGGCCAGTTACCCCAGCGAACTGTTGTTGCATCGCCACCGGAAGAAGATGATCCGCCCCCACCACATGCAGCCAATAAACCTGCTGCGCCAATACCACCTGCTCCTGCTAAAACAGCACGACGTGAAACTTGCGTTCCTAGAATCGACCGTGCTTGCGGTGAAAGTGATCGCTCTTTTGCCATTGCTGTGCTCCTTATTGATTCGGGTTCTTGGACGAAATACTACGCCCCAAGGTTGGTCATAACGTGCTTGATCCGTGTGTAATCTTCAAATCCATAGGCAGAAAGATCTTTGCCGTAACCAGAGCGCTTAAATCCGCCATGTGGCATCTCTGCAACGACTGGAATGTGGGTGTTGATCCATACGCATCCAAAGTCAAAGGCCTTTGCCATTCTCATCGCACGGCCATGGTCCTTGGTCCAGACACTTGAAGCTAGGCCGTACTCGACACCATTGGCTTTGCTCACTGCATCAGCCTCGTCACTAAATCGCTGAACAGTAATGACCGGGCCAAAGATTTCGCTCTGAATCATCTCGTCATCTTGCTTTAAATCGGCAACGACAGTTGCTGGGAAGAAGAAACCTGGCTTATCTAGTGCGCTTCCACCTGTCATGACTTTTGCATGAGCGGGTAAGCGATCAAAGAAAGCGCTCACACGAGCTAGCTGGTTGGCGTTATTAACTGGTCCCAAGAAAACATCTTCAGCTGGAGACCCGATTGCAATGCCCTTGGCTTGCTCTGTTAGCAACGCAACAAAGTCATCATAGGCGGCATCTTCAACGATAACGCGAGTAGCTGCTGTGCAGTCTTGCCCAGCGTTGAAATAACCAGCAATAGCTATTGCTTCAGCTGCTGCTGGCAAATCTGCATCGGCAAAAACAACTACAGGCGCTTTTCCACCAAGTTCTAAGTGCACACGCTTCAACTGAGTAGCTGCAGATTGTGCAACTTGAATTCCCGCACCGACCGAACCAGTAATTGAGACCATGTCAGGGCGTTTGTGTTCAACAACCATACGTCCAGTTTCGCGTTCACCACATACAACGTTGAACACTCCGGCTGGTAAAAACTCTGACATGACATTGGCCATCCATACAGTTGATACAGGCGTCGTATCACTTGGCTTTAAGACAACAGTATTACCGGCAGCAATTGCTGGCGCCCATTTCCAAACAGCCATCATCATTGGATAATTCCATGGAGTAACTTGACCAATAACACCGACTGGTTCACGGCGAATCATTGAAGTCATTCCTGGCATGTATTCGCCAGCAGATTTTCCTTCTAAGTTTCGTGCGGCTCCTGCGAAAAATCGAATTTGATCAACCATTGGCGGAACTTCTTCAGTTGTTGTTAATGAAATCGGTTTTCCAGTATTAGTAGTTTCAATCGCAATAATTTCATCAGCGCGAGATTCGATCGCATCTGCAATTTTGAGCAACGCACGCTGGCGTTGTGACGGTGTTGAATCACGCCATCCTGGGAACGCATCACTTGCAGCTTTGAAAGCTGAATCAACATCAGTGCTATTTGATTTTGGTGCACGTGCGTACTCAGCGCCAGTTGATGGATTTACAAGAGGTGAAGTTTCGCCGGACGAACTGTCTACGGCCTTGCCATTGATAAAGTTAGTTAACTTGTCCATGGAATTTAGCCTACCAACTACTGCGAGTGCTAACTAGTAGGAGATGCCGATTTTTCGGCTGCTGCTAACTGACCGCATGCGCCATCAATTTCGCGGCCTCTGGTATCTCTAACAGTTACAGGCACCCCGTAACTTTCCAAGATGCGTACGAATTCAGCCTCGTCTTCGCGACGTGATGCAGTCCACTTAGATCCAGGAGTGGGGTTGAGCGGAATTAAATTCACGTGGGCGTTACGGTTTTTCAGTAACCGGCCAAGCAAATCTGACCTCCAGGACTGATCATTAATATCGCGGATCAAGGCATACTCAATTGAATAACGACGCCCAGTCTTTTTCTCATAGGCATCAGCGGCTGCCAATACTTCTTTGATTTTCCAGCGAGAATTGATCGGAACTAATGTGTCACGAAGTTCATCATCTGGAGTATGCAGTGAAACGGCCAATGTAACAGAGAGTCCTTCTTCAGTGAGTTTTTCGATTCCATTGACAAGACCAACTGTTGAAACCACCACAGAACGTGCACTGATTCCAAGTCCATCAGGGTTTGGGTCAGTGATGTTTCGCAATGTACGAATCACTGCCTTGTAGTTAGCTAAAGGTTCACCCATGCCCATAAAGACGATATTTGAAAGGCGGGCTTCTCCCCCAGGTAATTCGCCATTGGCGCATACTCTTGCTGCTGCAACGATTTGTTCTGTAATTTCGCCTGCACTTAAGTTACGAGTTAACCCAGCTTGGCCCGTTGCGCAAAATGGGCAGTTCATACCGCACCCTGCTTGAGATGAAATACATACTGTTACGCGATCGGTGTAACGCATCAATACTGATTCAACTAGAACACCATCGTGCAATTTCCACAAATCTTTTCGAGTCATTCCGCCATCGCACTCAACAGAACGTACGAGTTCAATGAGCTTAGGTGTGAACTGTTCAGAGATTGTTTGGCGCATTTCAGCTGGAATATCTGTCCAATTTCCTGGATCATTTGATAAATGCGTGAAGTAATGCGTTGCTACCTGGTTGGCACGAAAAGCTGGCAAGCCTAGTGACTTTGCAAGTTCGCGGCGCTCTTCTGGTGAATAATCAGCTAAATGCTTAGGGGTTTTCTTGCGTTGGACTGGCTCATCAAAAACTAACTTGATCTCAGGAACACTCATAACCATGCCTTCACAAGCTCTAGCGCTAACCACAAAGCTGGGGCGGAAATTAATACTGAATCAAGGCGATCGAGGATTCCACCATGTCCCGGGAGCAAAGTTCCCATATCTTTAAGATGCAGGTCACGTTTCATTGCACTTTCAATCAAATCTCCGCATGTGGCGGTGAAAACAATCATCAATCCAACAATGACACCAATCCACCAGTGCATTGTCATGATGTATTTAAAAGCTAAGGCGCCGCCAATTACAGTAAAAACTAATGAGCCAATGAGGCCTTCCCAGCTTTTCTTGGGGCTAATGTTTGGTACTAATGGATGCTTACCGAAAAGCACTCCAACGATGTAGCCAAAAGTATCGTTACACCCAACTAAAACAACAAAGGTCATTACGCGCTCAAGGCCGGCGCTTGGCCGGGCAAGTAGAATCAGAAATCCACCTAAAAATGGTAGATAAAGAAGTGAAAAAGTTGTAGCCGTTGCACTCTGAACAAATCCTTCAGGTCCTTTAGTTAAAAGCTGAATGAGCAATAGTGGGATCGCGATTGCTGTAGCAATTGCTAATCCAGCAGCTCCACCATTCCATGTTGCATAAGTTAGAGCCAGGGCCCCAGCAGCAAGTGAAACAACTGATATATAGATTCCACGTGCACTAAAAGCTCGAACAATTTCACGAATTCCTAGGAGCACTGCAACTGTGACTACAACTGCAAATACTTCGCGGTGGTAGGCCAGTGCAAACCAAATGAGGGCAATAAGGGAGAGCGAAACAATAATTGAAGGTCCCAGCTTTCGCCCGGCTTTCTTATTTATTGCCTCGTTTATAGATTGAAAATCAGACATCAGTGACAAACTCCTTAGACCTCTAGGAGTTCGACCTCCTTGTGCTTGAGCAGTTCATCAATCTTGGCAACGTGATCAGAAGTAATCTTCTCGAGCTCTTTCTCGCCACGTGCTAAATCATCTTTACCAATATCGCCATCTTTTTCCATCTTCTCCATCGACTCTTTTGCAGCGCGACGGATGTTTCGCATTGAAATCTTTGAATCTTCGGCCTTTCCCTTTGCGACTTTGATGAACTCCTTGCGGCGCTCCTCTGTAAGTTGCGGGAAGTTAATTCGGATTACTACGCCATCGTTTCCAGGATTTACACCTAGATCTGATTCGCGAATTGCTTTTTCGATACTAGCCATAGCGCCCTTATCAAATGGTGCGATTGTTGCCATACGGGCTTCGGGAACCTGAATTGAAGCTAACTGTGAAAGGGCAGTGTATGTGCCGTAGTAATCAACCATAATTTTATTAAACATTGATGGGTGCGCACGACCAGTGCGGATAGATGCAAAATCATCTTTTGCCACTTCGACAGCTTTGCTCATCTTGGTGTCAGCGTCCTTGAGGGCGCTTGCTACATCTGCCATGACATTTCCCCTTACATCTCTAATGCGTTGAGTCTATCTGCAATAACTTATCTGGAGCAGACCTTGATTTTTGGACTACGAGACAAGCGTTCCAATTGTTTCACCACGCACGGCGCGGGCAATATTGCCATTTTTCATCAAATCGAAGATAACAATCGGTAAGTGATTTTCTCGGCAGAGTGCAAAGGCCGCCGCATCAGCTACGGCCAGAGATTTGCTCAAAACTTCGCTGTAAGAAATCTCATCGTACTTAACTGCTGATTTATCTTTCTTTGGATCCGCGCTGTACACGCCATCCACGCCACTCTTTGCAAGAAGCAGAGCTTCAGCGCCGATTTCAAGTGCACGTTGGGCTGAAACAGTATCTGTTGTAAAGAATGGCATTCCTGCACCTGCGCCAAAAATAACAACGCGACCCTTTTCAAGATGGCGAATTGCGCGAAGTGGAATATATGGCTCGGCAACTTGCCCCATTGTGATTGCAGTTTGCACACGAGTCTGCACGCCTTCTTTTTCTAGAAAATCTTGAAGTGCTAGACAGTTCATTACTGTTCCTAGCATTCCCATGTAGTCAGCACGAGAGCGATCCATTCCGCGCTGCGAAAGTTCGGCACCACGGAAATAGTTACCGCCGCCAACAACGATGGCTACCTGTACGCCACTGCGGGCTACATCTGCAATTTGTTTGGCTATATCTTGCACAACATCAGGATCAACACCAATGCCTTTTGCTCCACCAAAAACTTCACCAGAAAGTTTAAGGAGCACCCGCCGATACGTTCCTCGTGTACCGGGCATGAGTGCTCCTTTAACTTCTAGTTGGAATATCTAAATTCTAAGCGATTTC
>WLIQ01000054.1 GCA_009726135.1 Actinomycetota bacterium
ACAGATAGACTGATGAATGCAATGAAACGCTACATCGATTTCTTCAAGACGCCGCAAGTTGTGCCTTTATTCTTGGCCTCGTTCCCGGCGCGAATCGCCTACGGAATGATTGGCCTATCGGTCTTTTTCAAGGCGCAACAGGAAACTGGTTCGATTGCATTCGCGGGCCTCGCTATTGGATTGAACTCAGTGGCCGGCTCTCTCTCGGCCGGAGTTCGTTCATCTGTAATGGATCGGTATGGTCAAAAATGGCCGCTGCGCATTTTGGTTCCTGGATATACAGCGATGCTTATCGTGTTGACCTTTACTCATACTCGTCCAACGATATTAATTTTTGCATTCTTACTTGGTGTTACTGCGCCACCAATAAACTTGTCTGTTCGGCCGTTGTGGAAAGCAATCGTTTCTGAAGATTTATTACGAAGTGCATATGCAATTGATACATCTGTGATAAATGCAGCCGGAGTGCTGGGTCCTGTTTTAGCTACAACTCTTGCACTTTCGGCACATCCACAATCTGCGCTTTTATTTGCAGCTTTCATGATGGCATTGGGAGGTAGTTCCCTTGCATTTAATCCGGTCTCGCGCGCATGGATTCCTGAAAAGAAAAAGGATGGCCAGAAGGCCTTGTGGAAGCACCGTGCAATGCAACTTCTCATGATTGAGGCAATATTTATTGGTTTTGGCTGGGGCGTATTTGATGTGGCAGTACCTGCATTTGCAACATTAGAAAAAGTTCCTTCGAGAACTGCTTGGATTCTTGCGGCAATGGGTATTGCAAGCATTTTGGGCGGAATAGCCGCAGGAATAGTTTCAAAGCGTTACAGCCCACTGGAATGGTTTATGCGAAATTACGTATTGTGGTTTATTTTTACTGTGCCCTTGGCTTTTACTTATCCTGGGTGGAGCCTTGCTTTAGTTGGTGCTTGCTTAGGTTTTATAGGTGGCGCACAACAGGTTTTTTACTGGGAAGTATTGGAAGCAGTCCGCCCTCTTGGTTCAGAAGTTTCCTCTATCGGATGGCTCTGGACAATCGAAGGATCTTTTATGGCCTTGGGTTCAGCGTTCGGTGGATACATTTCAGAGGCTTTTTCACCACGCATTGCATTAGCCATTACACCTACGTGCATTGCTATCGGAACGCTCATTCTCTTTGTTGGTAGAAAATATCTGTCAGAGGCTAATGCGCGCCCTTCTACCGAAAATGATTTACGCGCAATGCGTGATAACGCCGATGAAACTAATTAATGCGCCGCTTCGTGCCAAGTTAGACCCAGCCCAGCGCTCACATCTAACGGAGCTTTGAGCGGATAAGCAGCACCCATTTCACGTTTTACTAGCGCTGTAATTTCATTTTCTTCACCTTTAACTACTTCCACAATCAACTCGTCGTGAATCTGTAGAAGTAAGCGAGAAGACAGCTTTTCTTTTTCAATTGATGCAGCAACTTTAAGCATCGCTAATTTGATGATGTCTGCGGCAGATCCCTGGATAGGTGCGTTGAGAGCCATGCGCTCTGCGACATCACGGCGCTGACGGTTATCGTGCATCAAGTCAGGTAAATATCTTCGACGGCCCATAATCGTTTCGGTGTAGCCAACTTTGCGCGCATCTTCGACAACTACTTTCAAATAGTCACGGATTCCACCAAAGCGTTCAAAATACTTGTCCATTAAATCTTGGGCCGCTGGTGGGGATATATCGAGCTGGGCTGATAGACCATAGGAGGAAAGTCCATACGCAAGTCCATAAGACATCGCCTTTATCTGCCGGCGCATTTCTGGATCTACATCGTTAGCTTTAACGCCAAAGATTTCACCTGCAATGGTTGCATGTAAATCTTCACCAGATTCAAAAGCTTTCAGGAGTTTTTCATCGTTTGATAGGTGCGCCATGATCCGCATTTCAATTTGGCTATAATCAGCCGTTAATAGCGATACATAACCTTCGCCCGCAATAAAACAGTTGCGAATTGTGCGGCCTTCTTCAGTACGAACTGGAATATTTTGCAGATTGGGACCCGTTGAGGATAAACGACCAGTTGCTGCAACAGTTTGTTGGAAGTGCGTGTGTATTCGTCCATCCTTGGCAATCTCGGCAATTAATCCTTCAACTGTTGTGCCAAGTTTTTTGGTCTCGCGGATCCGAAGCAAAGATGTAAGGACTGGATGCCCACTTTTTTGATGCAGCCAATCTAAACTTTCAGCGTCAGTTGTGTAACCAGTCTTGATCTTCTTAGTCTTTGGGAGCTTGAGTTCATCAAAGAGAACCACCTGCAACTGCTTAGGTGAAGCCACATTGAATTCATGTCCCACCGCCTCATGTGCAGCCTTTGTTTCGCGGCTGACTTCACCTTCAAAATAGGTTGCCAACTTATCAAGCTCTTTACGGTCAACTGCAATACCAATCGATTCCATCTTCGCCAACAACTCTGCAATAGGTAGCTCCATATTGATAAATAGATCCCACAGATTGCGCTCCTTGAGTTCGCGAGTAAGTGAATCTCTTAAAGTAAATAAGGCGCGCGCAGAAGTTAGCAGCTCTTGCTCTGCAGATGAGGAATTAATCGCACTGCCATCACCCCATCGTTCCTGCAAGTCTTTGAGCTCTTGTGTACGAACGCCGGGATTGACTAGATATGCAGCCAACGATGTATCAAATTCGATCCCGACTAATCCATTGATGCGCGATAAAGACTTAGCATCATGCGCAATTTTTGGGATTTTTGAATCATGTGCCCAATCCCCCATTGTTGATGAATGAACCAAAAATACATCTTCCTGGGAAAATGCAACTGCGTACCGATGAAGTCGTTCTTCCTCTAACAAAAAACTCACTGCGATTACACTTTTATGTATAGCAATTTTCTGGTCAAGTTCGGCCGGAGTTAAAACTCCTTCAGCCATCTCATCGGCAAAGAGTTGAAACTCTGGCTCAACGCTCTTGTTTGAACTCTTAAGAAGAATTGGTTTCATACGATCCTTGAGTGTCTTAAACTCAAGCCGATCAAATAGCGGATTAGTCAGATTCTCATCTGCTCCAGACCAAGCGAGTGCATCAATGCTCAAATCCAAGGGAACTTCGGCCACTAATTGTGTGAGCTCACGATTACGAATGACATTATCGATTGAATCACGGAGCGACTGGCCAACTTTTCCGCCAACTTTATCTACATTCGATAAAAGTTCTTGCAATGATCCATATTCAACTACCCATTTTGCTGCAGTTTTTTCACCAACTCCTGGAATAGATGGCAAGTTATCACTTGGGTCCCCCCGCAACGCTGCAAAATCTGGGTACTGCGCTGGTGACATTCCATATTTTTCTTGCACAGCATCTGGAGTCATTCGTGCTAAATCACTTACGCCACGTTTTGGATAAAGAACTGTAGTTTTATCATTTACTAACTGAAAAGAATCTCGGTCCCCCGTGCAAATGAAAACCTCTGCACCTTCCTTTTCGGCACGCTTCGTGATTGTTGCTAAGACGTCGTCAGCCTCATAGCCTTCAACTTCAAAGGCAGTGATTCCAAAAGCACTTACAAGTTCGTGCAAGTAAGACATTTGAGAACGAAACTCGTCAGGAGTTTTCGCTCGATTTGCCTTGTATTCAGGAAAGATCTCAGAGCGAAAAGTTTTGCGCGAAACATCAAAGGCCACAGCCACATGCGTCGGTTTCTCGGTAGTTAGAAGTGAGAGCAACATCGTGGCAAAGCCATATATGGCGTTAGTGTGCTGGCCCGATGCAGTCGTAAAATTCTCAGCCGGCAGGGCATAAAAAGCGCGATATGCCATCGAATGCCCATCGATAAGTAATAGGCGTTTGCTCATGGGCACATCTTAGGTTGCACACTAGAATAGTTCACATGGTCAACGAAGAGTTTCTCAAGTATTACAAAGAACGCGGAAGCGGCGCACTGGATCAAAAAATGGGCATAAAGATTCTTGAAGCCGAACCCGGCCGCCTCGTTGGCACGATGCCAGTTGAAGGAAATACCCAACCAATGGGCTTATTACATGGCGGAGCAAATGTTGTGCTTGCTGAAAGTTTGGGCTCTATTGGTACTTCATTGCATGCTGGTCCAAATCGCAAAATTGTTGGCGTAGATATAAATGCCACTCACCACAAATCAGCAACAAATGGATTAGTCACTGGGGTTGCAACCGCAATTTCTTTAGGCAAAACCCTATGCAGCTGGGAAATAATTATTACCAATGAAGCCGGCGAACGCACATGTACTGCGCGTATTACCTGCTTGATTCTCGCAGAACGTTAAGAATGAGCTCCAGTACCAAGGTATGCCTCGCGCACCGCAGGATCATTGAGTAAATCAGAAGCTTTGGCTTCCTTGACTACATTTCCTGTCTCCAAGATATAGGCACGGTGAGCGCGCTGTAGAGCTTGCTGCGCATTTTGCTCAACGAGCAAAATTGTTACACCAGTTTTATTGATCTCAGTAATGATGCGGAAGATGTTGGCAATCATCTGAGGCGCAAGTCCCATAGATGGCTCATCAAGAAGCAAAACTTTTGGTCGAGCCATAAGCGCACGACCAATGGCCAACATCTGTTGCTCTCCCCCAGATAAAGTTCCACCAGCTTGTCCAACGCGCTCTTTCAAACGTGGGAAAAGTGTGTAGACCTTATCGAGATCCTCATCCATCTCGGCTTTACGGTTCTTGCGGTGAAACTTACCCATCTCCAAATTTTCAAGCACTGTCATGCCAGGAAAGATTCCTCGGCCCTCAGGTGCTTGCGAGATTCCAAGATCTACTCGCTCATGTGCTGGAACGTTCGAAATATCTTGACCATCAAAAATGATCGCCCCAGATGTAACTTTGCGCAAACCTGAGATTGTCTTCAACGTTGTTGTCTTACCCGCACCATTAGCACCAATCAAAGTAACGATTTCACCTTCGTTAACTACAACGGAGATTCCCTTAATCGCTTCAATCTTGCCGTAGTGGACATGGAGATCTTTAATTTCAAGACGCATCAGCTGGAACTCCTAAATAGGCCTCAATAACCTTGGGATCATTTTGGACTTTACTTGGTAGATCATCTGCGATTTTGACGCCGAAATCTAGTACGGCAACGCGATCTGAGATTCCCATAATTAAAGACATATCGTGTTCGATTAGAAGAACGGTGTAACCCGCATCGCGGATTCGCTTAATTAATGCTGCTAGCTCAACCTTTTCTGCAGGATTAAAACCAGCAGCTGGTTCATCAAGAAGTAGTAACGCAGGACTAGTTCCCATTGCGCGAGCGATTTCTAGACGACGCTGAACTCCGTAAGGAAGGTTCTTTGCTAAACGATCTGAATACTCATCGATTCCAATGAACTTCAAGATTTCATGAGCACGTTCGCGGTTTTCCTTCTCTTCCCGGCGTGCACGTGGCAAGCCAAAAAGCGCACCAACTAAGCCACTCTTTT
This sequence comes from Actinomycetota bacterium, assembly GCA_009726135.1. GTDB lineage: Bacteria > Actinomycetota > Actinomycetes > Nanopelagicales > Nanopelagicaceae > Planktophila. The sequence continues at coordinate 5,437 of WLIQ01000054.1, forward strand.
TATGGACATCCGTTGCCGCAATAACGTTTTCGAGAGTTGTCATATCGCCCCATAAGCGAATATTTTGGAAAGTACGCGCAATACCCATCTTCGTGATTTCAAATCGTTTTTGTTTATTTATCTGTGTTCCCGCAAAAGTAATAGATCCACTAGTTGGTGTATAAACTCCGGTAATAACATTAAATACGGTTGTCTTGCCAGCGCCATTGGGGCCAATCAAGGCAAGAATCTCACCTTTTTTAACTTCAAGGTTTACTTCACCTAATGCTGTAACGCCACCGAATTTCATTGTGACGTTTTGAAGAGAAAGAAGAACTTCGGACATTAGGCGTTCACCTCTTTCTTGACAATGGCCTTTTCGCGCTTTTTGCGAGGTAGCAATCCATCCGGGCGGAAGTTCATTACGATCACAAGAACCAATCCAAAGACTAAGAGACGTGCATCTGATATGAATCGGATGCGCTCTGGTAGGTAGCCAAGAATTGCGGCGCCAATAACTACGCCCCAAATATTTCCAATTCCACCGAATACCACACATGAAAGAATCAAGATTGAAACATTGAGTGAGAACATTTCGGGGGCAATAAATAGATTCTTTGAGGCAAATAGAACTCCAGCTGCACCACCGACCGCCGCGCCTAATGTAAATGACCAAATCTTGTATTTAAGTGTCGGAATACCCATGAGCTCTGCGGCGTCTTCATCTTGGCGAATAGCTTCCCAAGCACGGCCAGGGCGGCGAATGCTAAGGCGGCGAATCATCCAAATAGTTAACAAGATCATTGTTACAACGACCCAGAAGAATACCTTTTGATCTTCGAGCTTAAACTTTAGTGGACCGATATTTGGGGGCATCGGAATGTTTGCAATTCCATTTGGTCCTTTACTCCATGTTGAGTTAAGAACTACAAGGCGAACAATTTCACCGAAACCAAGAGTTACGATCGCTAAATAGTCACCGCGTAAACGAAGCGTTGGAAGTCCAAGAAGGACTCCAGCCAACATTGCAAATCCGATTCCAAAAGGCATGATCTCCCAGGTATTTAGCCCTGTATGGGTTCCCATGAGCGCCATTGTGTAAGCACCGATTGCAAAAAATGCAACATAACCTAAATCGAGCATTCCTGACTTACCAACAACAATGTTTAAGCCCAGTGCCATTAAAACGAACACACCAACTGGGTAAACCAACACTGCGTCATAGGCTGCAATTGGCGTGGCCAAGAATGAAGCTCCAGCAAATGGAAGAAGTGCCACAAGAATAATCGTGGAAATCGCAATAGCCACTCGCTTTGGGCGATTAGCGCGTTCCCATATTCCTGCGCCCCAGTCGCGAAGATTCCAGTAATTTCTAATTTTCATGAGCTATGCCCTCGTTGTCTGGACGGCTTCGCCAAATAAACCATTTGGCTTGAAGAGAAGTACTAGTACTAGAATTAGGAAGACCGTGACTGCTTTCCATTGAGTACCTAGAACAGCAGAGGCATAAACTTCTAGAAGACCCAAAGTCAACCCACCGTAGAACGCTCCTCGAATATTTCCGATTCCACCAAGAACTGCTGCAGTAAATGCCGCCATTCCCATTGTGAAACCGATATTAAATTTTGTGTATTCAAAAACTGTTACATAAAAGAAGCTTGCAGCCCCTGTGGCTAATCCGCCAACTAAAAATGTTGTTGCAATCACTCGGTTGAGGTTAACTCCCATGAGCTTGGCTGCATCCTCATTCATTGATACTGCTCGAATGGCTTTACCCATGCGCGAAAGCTTTACGAATCTTTCTAAAATAAAGAAAATGATTGCCGCAGCAATGATTGTGATAATAGTATCAAGACGTAGGTTTGCGCCCCATACTTCGGTCAAGATGATTTTTTCAAGAACTCGAGGTGCACCAACAGGTCGAGAAGCCGTAAGTAGTCGCATTATTTCGGATAGAACAATTGAAATTCCAATTGCCGAAATTAAAGTTGCTAAGCGGTTTGTGCCTTTCATGCGAAGACGACGATAAGCAACAAATTCTACAAAGACTGCGGTAAGACCAGCTACAGCCATCGACATAAGTAGGCTGCAGAGAAGAACAAAAATTAATTTGAAACCTTTAGCAGGCTCAGAAGTTTGTGTGTAATGAAAAATGTCGCGCGATGTAATGATGGTTCCAAAAGTTCCCCACATAAAGATTTCAGAGTTCGCAAAGTTAATCATGCGCAATACTCCGTACACCATCGTGTAGCCGAGAGAGATTAAAACGTAAATAAATCCTAGGGCGAGTCCTGCAATTGTCAGCGACCAGAACTGATCAATTAGTACTGCAAACATTGTTCTCCTTCGCTAATGCTTCTGCGCGAGTATAGATGCACACCTTACGCAAGTGGTGGGTGTCTTGGTCTCTTTTGAAAGAGATGTCCAAAACACCCACCAGCTCGTCAAACGTAAGTCCTAGTTAATTACTTAACAATTCCTGTGTTAACTAGAACACCATTCTTTGTTGTGAAACCAGCAAATAGTCCGTAAGAAATGTCGCCATTCTTGTCGAACTTAATTGTGTTTCCAGACACGCTCTTACCCTTGTATGAATTTACATACTTAAGCATCGCAGCGCGAGTTGTCTTTCCAGCCTTGATGCCAGAAAGCAAGATGTTTGCGGCATCAAATGACTCAACTGAGTACACGCCTGATGAAACGCCCATCTTCTTCTTGAAATCAGCTTCAGTTGCAGCACTGATGCCAGCAAGTCCGCCAACGCCAGTTACCTTTGAGCCTTCAGCTGCAGCGCCTGCAAGCTTTGGGAACTCCTGGTTGAAGACTCCGTCGCCGCCAGCAAATACTGCTGTTGAACCTGAGTCACGAAGCTGCTTGATGAATACTGCAGCTGCTGAGTAGTAACCGGTGTAGATAACTACTGTTGCACCTGTTTGCTTGATCTTTGCAATTGTTGGAGCGTAATCAGTTGCTTCCTTAGGCACTGAATCTCCACCAACAAGAGTTGCACCAGCAACCTTCTTCAATCCTGCTTCAACATAGCCACGTAGTGGAACTGCATATGCTGATTGGTCATCGAAAACGAATACCTTTGCAGCAGCTACACCTTGTGTTGCGTACTTAGCCAACGCTGGACCCTGAAGGTCATCTTTACCTACAACACGGTGGAACACTGGACCACCAAAGTCAGGTGACGTTGGATCTGTTAGTGATACACGAGTTGCTGAAGGAGAGATAAGTGCTAATCCGCCAGCCTTGTAATAAGGAAGTGATGCGATTGTTGCACCTGAGTAAGCAGGTCCTACAACACCAAGAATCTTCTTGTTAGCGCCAACTCCTGGGGCAACAGTTCCAGCTTTTCCGGCATCGCCTTCATCGTCAACTGAAACAATCTTAACCTTGATGTTTTTGTTAGCTGCTTCGAAAAGCTTGATTGCGTACTTAACTGCATTCTGCTCATCGATACCAGTTGATGCTTCTCCACCTGAAAGTGGACCTTGGTATGCAATTGTGTAAGTCTTTACGGCTGCACTAGCTGTTGGTACTGAAGCTACGCCAAAAGCAACGGCTGCAGCAGTAACAATGGC
>WLIQ01000055.1 GCA_009726135.1 Actinomycetota bacterium
AGAATGATTGTTTCATCGATGTATGGCACTAATTTCTTTACTTCTGCAGGAGTAAGGATTTGACCACCATCAATTCCCCAAGACTTTGCAGATGTAATGCGACGTGCAAGCTCTTGCATGCGCTCTTTCGAGCGAGCAACTTCAATTCCGCCAGTTTCAGTGAATGTGCCAAACTCTTTGTACTGGCGCATACTTTCGGCAGTAATCGCCGTCATTTCTTTTGAATGATCTACAGGGAAAATGAAGTTAGATGCGTGACCAGTTGATCCACCAGGGTTAGGAAGTGGTCCTTTATCAATCTGAACTATGTCAGTCCAGCCTAACTTTGCAAGGTGATAGACCATGCCATTGCCGACGATTCCAGCGCCGATAACAACGCACTTTGCCTTTGCAGGTAACTTACTCATATCTTCATTTCCTTTTTCTATTGGTGGTAGTTATAGAGATTTACGAATTTCAGACTCAAAACCTTCAACGTGCTCTTTCATTGCCTTGGATGCTGCTTTTGGATCATTGCTTGCAATTGCCTCAAGTAATGCTCGGTGCTCGATAATTGCATCGGCTAAATGCTCAACTCGATCTAAGGCCAAGAACCAGATTCGCAACGCATGCGCGTAATAGTTATCTAGCGCTGCTGTTAGAAACTCATTATGTGTACATTGATAAATATGGTGATGGATACGTTGATCTAAACCAATAAGGGTTGGCATATCTAAATCTCCCTTAATGGCATTGATCTCTTTAATCAAAGCTTTTGTAATCTCTTGGTCTGCCGCAGTTGAACGTGTTGCAGCAAGTTCTGCCGCCTTAATCTCAAGGACTGCTCTGGTTTCAGAGAGTTGCGAAAGATTTGCAACATCGACCCGAGAAACAAACATTCCCCGACGTGGATACACCTCAACAAGTTTTTCATTTGCCAGCGAGCGCAGAGCTTCACGTATGGGAGTTCGCCCCATCTTTAACGTGCTCATTAACGCGCTTTCACTAATGAGAGATCCTGGTTCAAGTTCTAATGTGATGATCATTGAACGAATTCGGCTATAGGCCAGCTCGGACATAGAACTGCTCTCACGCGAGAGGATGTGGATAGCTTGGCTCACATTGGCGATGATATATCAGTGATATACCAATGAACAGGGGCGCGGGCGAGAGATTCTTAGCTCAGGTAGTACTTGGCAAAGAGCCAGGCTGAAGCGCCAAAGCCCACGGTCAAAATCAAAGCGCGGTAGAGGACGGCCGGCATCTTGGCCGCATATCGTCCCCCATATGTTCCACCAATACTGGCGCCAATGACCAAGGCAATGACTGCGCCCCAATGCGCTTTGCCACTAAAGATGTAGATGATGTTAGAGATCAAGGAAGTCCAACCGACAATTAAATTTTTGGCTGTATTAAGCGTTCTTGGATCCCGGCGAATATCGCGAGCTAGAACCGCGATCACCATTACGCCTTGGCCTGGTCCGAAGTATCCGCAATAGAGCCCACTTGCTGCGATTCCAATTTTTTCAACAAGTGCATGCCGGGCGCCGCGATCAGGCTTTGCCTTAATTAGGAAAGACAAGCTAGCAAATAGCAGAAGAAATGGAACCATCTTCTCAAAAACACCTGGCGGCACGCTTAACAACAAAATAGCTCCAGTTGTTGAGCCGATGATTGAAATATAGATCAGCTTTTTGTATTCCTCAAAGTAAGCACGCATTTGATGACGAACAGCGATGAGGGCAAAGAAGTTTGCCGGCGTAACACCGAGCGCATTTGAAATTGCCGCACTTACGGGTGACATACCTGTTGCAAGTAAAACTGGATAAGAAATTACTGATGCTCCCCCAGCCATCCCGTTTATTCCGCCGACAAGGATGCCAGTGAAGAAAATAATGATGTACTCAAGCACTGGGTTACCATACAATGGCGATATGGCTATGGATATAGAGATTCGCTACTTTGCTGCCGCACGCGCAGCTGCTGGAGTGAGCGTGGCCAAAAGTGAGCCTGGAAATTTATCGTCGATACTGGAACATCTGTGTGCCCAAAATCCACAACTGGCTCATGTGATTGACCAATGTTCATTTCTTGTTGACTCGGTGGCAGTTCACGATATGGATATGGCAATTAACGCTGGCAGTTTTATTGATGTACTGCCACGTTTTGCTGGTGGCTAATTACTTAAAACTTAAGCGCAATTGACCCATTCATCAGTTCCGTCAGTAAATTTTTGATACTTCCAAATAGGCAACTTCTCTTTAACTTCATTTACTATGGCAGAGCATGCCTCAAAGGCTGCCTGTCGGTGAGCAGCAGAAACGGCAACTGCAAATGCTGTTTCACCGATGGCAATGTCGCCATAACGATGAGATACGGCAACTTTTTCAATTTCAAATCGGTGCAGCAGATTTTCTGTAATCAGGCGAATTTGCTCTGGTGCACTTGGGTGAATTTCATATGTAAGCGAAGCTACCTGCTTACCACCATCATGATTTCGAACTTCACCCGCGAAAGTAACTACTGCTCCACTACTTTGATTGGCAACCATCTTTGATAAGTCTGAAATATGAATCAAATCTTCAGTTACTTTTGCATACACAAGTTGTGGCATCAATGATCCTTGCCATCAAGTTGGTCAAGAATATGTCCAGCTAGGCGCTGGATTATTACTAAACCATCAGAAACTCCGCCTGGGGAGCCAGGTAAGTTAATAATCAATGAAGCGCCATTAGTGCCCGCAATGCCTCTAGTTAGATCAGCAGTTGGAACGTGTTCTCGCGAATATGCACGAATTGCTTCAGAAAATCCTGGGATACTTTTTTCAATAAAAGGAGTAGTCGCCTCTGGAGTGATATCAGTTGGTGAAACTCCGGTCCCACCAGTTGTAACAATGAGACGAATTTTTTTAGCTAATGCTAAAGTTAATTGCTCTCTTATCAAATCAATATCGTCGGCAACAACATATGGACCACTTACTTGATAACCCAAATCAGTTAAACCTTTTGCAAGTTTCTCTCCACTTAGATCGCTATATTCACCGCGTGATGCACGATTACTTGCCGTGATTACAACAGCTGAAAGGCTGTTCACTCCCGCTTCCAATCGCCATTCTTTCCGCCTGATTTTGAATCAACATGAATCTCAGTAATCTCAGCACTGGGATCAAGAGCTTTAACCATGTCGATAATCGTTAAACCGGCTACGCCAACGGCGGTTAATGCCTCCATTTCGACACCAGTTCGATCGGAAGTTATGACTTTGGATCTAATTTCCACACCAGAATCATTTATCCATAATTCAACTAAAATTTTATTAATGGCAATCGGGTGGCACAATGGAATAAGTTCGCTTGTCTTTTTAGCCGCCATAATTCCAGCAATACGTGCAGTAGATAAGACATCACCTTTGGGAGTTGTTCCATCACGTAACAATGCAACTACATGCGAGGAAAGAATTACTCGACCCGAAGCTATCGCTTCGCGTACAGTGATGTCACGGCCAGTTACATCAACCATGTTGGCTTCACCAGAACTATTTAAGTGTGTTAATCCATCGCTCATGTCGGTAAGTATAACCAGCGCACTCGCTCGCCTGACGCCGTTACAGGTGCAGTAACAACTGCAAAGCCAGCAGAATGAGCTAATCCGCGAAGCATTGCTGAGCCTAAATATGGAGCAACATGAAATTGGCCATCAATAAGGTTGCCAATAATTAGGCGAGTGCAATCTTTTGGTGCGCTTAATTCATCGTGTGTAATTATGGTGGGAAGAATTTTTGGCCCTTGCCCTAATAGGGATGTAATTACTGGCTGCCCTAGTGAAACTAGCGCAACAATTGCAGATTGTGGATTTCCAGGTAGACCAAGTATTGCAACATCACCTTTTCGTGCTAACAGCATTGGATGACCCGGTCGAACTTTTACTGAATCAACCAAAATCTCTGCGGTGATTGTTTCTAACGCACCATGCAAATAATCGCGAGGACCTTGCGCAGTTCCTCCTGTCGTAATGACAATGTCAGCCTTTTCGCAAGAGTCTTTAAGTGCTTTTACAACAAGATTAATGTCATCGGAAATATATTGGGTGCTTGTAATTTGTGCACCCATTGCCACAAGCCAACCAGGCAGCTGCGGTCCTAGCGCATCTCTTAGTAATCCATCGCGTGGAATGCCACTCAGTTGAATTTCATCTCCGAGCAAGACAAGTGCAACACGTGGTTGAACTACTACATCAATCTCATCAAAGCCAGCTGCCGCGAGTAATCCAATCATCGCAGGATTAAGGACTGTACCGGATTTAATAATTACATCACCGGCCTTGCATTCATGTGCTGGTGGTCGAATATCTTGATCTTTATTCACTGTGCCCGTTAACAAATTTCCATCCACCTGTGCAACTTCCCAGCGGATAACTCCAAAAGTATTTTCTGGGATAACCGCACCAGTTGCGATACCTACAGATTGTCCAGATTCAAGGGCAGTTTTCATTGGTAGACCAGCTTTAACTTCTCCAATAATCTGCCACGGCCCTGACCCCGATACGGCATAGCCATCCATTGCAGAAGTTGCATATGTAGGCAGATCAACAAGAGATTTTGCATTAACTGCAAGTGTGCGCCCGATGCACAGAGCAACTGGTAAGCATTCAGATTTCAACTGTATAAAAGTATTACTAGCAATTGCGCGAGCATCATCCCAACTACCCTCAATTAGGGTTTTCATAAAGTCGCCAAATATTGCATTGCTACAACTAAATCATGTGGGGTATCAACATCAATCATTGCTTTTTCAACCTCTGGGCTCATAGGTATTTCATGAACCTGCAGATGCGAAATTAATGCTCGCATGGATTGACCGTGCACATCGCCGAGCTTTGATAGCGCCTGCTCTAGCGCATCAACTCGATACACTGCAGCCAGTGGTTGTCTAAATCCCGCGCTATCAACGTACATAACCGCATCGTCGTGAGAAGTCATTGCGGTATATAACTGCAGCATATGCGAAAGCGCAAAAGGCATGTCAGTTGCAATTACACCGGCAACTTCACTTTTGCAGATTTCAAGTGCGGCGCTAATTCCAGCTACTGGCCCGCCGCCAATCGGGTTCTCTTGCACGCATGTATATGGTGCACCAAGAAATAACGGATCTGCTCCTACAACGATAATTTCAAATTCATTAGGGATACTGGCAAGCACGTGATGAATTAACTGTTGATGACCCAAAATTGCTTGCGATTTATCGGCACCAAAGCGCGAACTTGTGCCGCCACTTAAGACGATGATGCTCGCTGCTTTACTTTCCATTTGGCTAGGATACTGACTATGGCATTTGAACGCGGAGAGGCTAACTCTCTAGGCTGGCGCGACCTGGTTACCGTGCCTGCCGAACCACATTGTGGTCATACATTTCCTAAAAAGAGCAGGCCGCTTTTAATTCTCCACCATCTTTCTGACCTGCATGTCTGCGATGCTCAATCACCTACTCGACCTGAATATTTAGATCGTCATGCAGATCCAGATAGTCCAATTCGCGAACAAGTCGGAACTATTGGTACTTATCGCGCACATTCAATGCTCTCGCCTCATGTTGTTGAATCAATGGTGCAATCGCTCAACACAATTACAACCGGCCCACTTTCTGGCCATGAAATTGCAGGCGCAATAATCACTGGGGACACAACTGATAATGCGCAAAAAAATGAAGTCGATTGGTACTTAGCTCTACTTGATGGATTAGAAATTAGACCTGACTCTGGTGATTTTTCTAAGTATGAAGGCGTCATCGATGATGGTGCAGAACACTACGACACACGGTATTGGCACCCCCACGGAACACCGCCAGGAAAAGAAGATGACGACCCACGTGCTAAATATGGATTTCCTGTTGTTCCAGACTTATTAAACTCTTGTCGAGCACCTTTTAAAGCAACTGGATTAAATTTTCCTTGGTTTGCCGTACACGGCAATCATGATGCATTGCTACAGGGAACTGTTGCGCCATCAGATTCCTCTGCAAAAGAGATGGTGGGAGCAAAGCGATACACAGCTTTGCCTACTACTGCGCCACTATTCGAAGTTCTGATGCAGTTTCGCGAAGTTGGGCCTGCGGGATACCCGCCCGCCGATGATGCACCTTTTATTGATGTTGCCGCAGATCTAGAACGCAGAGCAATTGAACGCGGTGAATATGCGCAATTGCATCTTGACTCCCCCGGTCAACCTCGTGGTCATGGTTTCACTGAAGAAAATGCGCGTGAAAAAACTATGTACTACTCAACGTTCATACAAGGTGTGAAACTTATTGTGATTGATAGCGTCAACCACTTTGGTGGCTGGCAAGGTTCTATGGATTCTGAACAGTTCGAATGGCTTGAAAACGAAGTTGCCCAATCAGATCGGCCAGTTGTATTGGCTTCACATCATCCCTTGAGCAAAATGTTTAATGATTACGCACCAGTAGGACGCAGAGTATGTGTTGATGAAATCCAACAGATGCTTCTTAAATATCCGAAAGTAATTGCCTGGCTAGCAGGTCATGAACATCGCCACCATGTTGAGTGGATAGGTGCAAAGGAAGAAGAGAGTGGTTTCTGGCAGATTGAAACTGCATCCCATGCAGATTGGCCACAACAGTCACGTACCGTTGAAATTGTTGTTGATGAATCTGGCGACACTTACTTTGGTTTAACTGTTGTAGATCACGCAGCCGGCACGGACTATGCAGATACTTCTACCCCGTTAGAGATTGCAGCTTTGTCGCGAACGATTAGCGCAAATGTCTGGCAAAAGCGGCCAGAGCTAGGCGCTAAGCATGGGATTGATTGGTGGTTAGGTCGAGCCACTGATCGAAACGTTGTTTTAAAAATTAATAAACGTTAATCGTGGCGGTTGGTTGTTTTTTCAATTACTTGCGTTGATCGCAAAATAATAAGAATAACTACCGTTAAGCCAGCTCCTGCGACTTGAAAACCTAGGCCTACTGCCACACCAACTGCAGCCGTTGTGAAAACTGTTGCCGCAGTTGTTACGCCGCCGATTCCAGAAGAACCTGCGCGGGTATTAGTAAAAATTAAGCCGGCACCTAGGAAACCAATTCCAGTAATGACTGCATGAAGGGCACGTGTGGGATCACCGTACTTTGCTTCAATATCCATAACTGCTCCAATTGCCACGATGACGGCAGATGATGCACACACTAAAGCCATTGTGCGAGGCCCAGCTGATTTACCAGCCCGGTCACGTTCCCAGCCAATAAGGGAACCAAGTATGGCGGCTATAACGGCATCAATAATTACCGCAGCCTGTTGCCACAAATCAACTGAATGTAGATCAATCATGTGGAGAAGGCTACTGCTTGAGTGAGTTAAAGCCTAGGAATTGAGCCTATAGAATTGTCGCATGAGCCAATATCAAATCATGCGCTGGCGTGAAATTCCATCAATGGTTGTTGCACGTATGGACGAAACAACTATCAAAGTCATGTTGGCATCTCGCTTTCAAGAGGCAATCGATGAGGCAGCAATGCGCTTAGGTGCAATCGATGCTGATGCTTATACATCTGGTTGGAACCGCGATCCATGGGTAGAAGCAAGTGATTCTCCTGAAGTTTTAGCTGCGCGTATTGCTCAAGAATTAGAAGAAGAACTAGATGAAGAGAAATTAGCCGCACTACTTGATTCGCTAGGAGAGAAATAATGTCTGCAATTTACGATGCTTTAGAAAAGGCAACTCTTACATCTGATGGTGCAATGGGAACAATGCTGCAGGCGCGCGGATTAACTGATGGCGGCGCACCTGAACTGTGGAACGTTGAAAAGCCTGAGGAGATTGAAGCTGTACTAGAAGCGTATGCAGCAGCAGGTGCGAATTTTCTTACAACAAATACTTTTGGTGGAACTGCAGGTCGACTTGCAATGCACGGACTTGAAGATCGCCTAGAAGAGCTAAATAAAGCTGGCGCAGTAATTGCCCGCAAAGTTGCAGACCGTCACAGCAATTGTTTTGTCATGGGCGATATCGGACCTTCTGGCGAATTAATGGAACCAATGGGAACGTTGACTCTTGAATCAGGTAAGGCTCTATTTGCCGCACAAATCCGCGCCCTTGTTGCAGGTGGAATTGACGCGATACTTATAGAGACTATGTCAGATCTCAGTGAAGTTGAAGCAGTAGTTGCAGCGGCCCAGGAAGTTGCTCCTGGTATGCCAATTATTGCAACGCTAAGTTTTGATACAAATTTACGAACCATGATGGGCGTTAAGCCAGGGATGGCCATTAAACATTTAGCAGGCCTGGGAGTCCGAATCATTGGCGCAAACTGCGGGCGCGGTACTGATGAAATGTCCCAGATTGCAAAAGAGTTAGTAGAAGCTCGACCAGAAGGTGTCTTTATTATTACGCAATCAAATGCAGGCCTACCTAAGCTTCAAGGTGATGAATTTATTTATGATGGCACACCTGAAGAAATGGCGCGTTATGCCAAAGAAATGAAGGAGCTAGGAGTCAACATAGTTGGTTCTTGCTGTGGATCATCACCTGAGCACACCCAAGCAATCTCTGCAGCAATCGCATAAATGAAAAGTAAAATCCTTTTAATCGGCATCGACGGACTTAACTTAGATACCGCGCTTTCACATGCTCCTACATTGGCGGCGTTGAAAGAAAAAGGATTTTTCACTCCAATAACTATTGAGCCCCCAACATGGTCTGGACCAAGTTGGTCAACGTTACTAACCGGTTCAACTCACGCGCAACATGGTGTTACTGACAATTCATTTACCGGTCATAAACTTTTGCATCGACCAGATCTTTTATCACGCGCTTACTATCAAGATCAGAGCACTACAACTTTTGCTGCAGCTGGATGGCCACCTCTTGTTGATCCGATTGGTCATGGACCAGTTATTCATGAGCGTCGTGAACAAGCCAAAGGACTTCGCCACCGTGTATTAGTTCGTGATGGTGAAACGTATG
>WLIQ01000056.1 GCA_009726135.1 Actinomycetota bacterium
ATTTTTTTTGCCGCGTGGTTTTTTTTTGTCCCCGTTGGGGGGGCCAAACCCCCACTACTGCAGGTGAGGTCATTCGTGACTATTGCTTATTCTCAGTAAGTGATGCTTGTAACTGCATAACTGCATCGGCTGGAGTTGTTTGGCCGAGTGCTACTGAGGCATTTAACTTGTAGAACAAGTCATTTGTTGGTCCAGGCATGATGTTGTCAAATGGATAAACCTGAGGGTTCTTTGCAACATCTTTAGCTTGCAACTTAAGCAATGGATTTACAATCACTGAAGCATCGGCGTTCACATGATTTGATGGCTCAGTCTGAGTGATCTTTACATACATATCGATGGTCTTAGCTTGCATTAAGTATTTAACAAACTTAATTGCCTCGGCCTTATTCTTGCTGTACTTAGTAACTGAAACAGCTACGTTTGTTCCTCCAGCAAGAATTTTCGGATACTTAGATCCACTTAGTTGTGGAATTGCAAAAGTTCCTGCATTTGCACCTAAGGCTTTAAAGATTGGGTCGTTATCCCATCCACCATCAATGATCATTGCGCCCTTTCCAGCAAGGAAGCCATTTAGTCGATCTCCTTGACCAGCAGTAGTTGCATCGGCATTAGTGACTCCAGATGTATATAGGTTCTGGTAACCCTGATACGCCTTAATCATTGCAGCAGAGTCAATCTTTGTCTTGCCTGTGTACATGTCATAGAAAGCGTTAGGTCCTAGTTGGCCACCAACTAATGAAGCGATAACCCAAGCTCCTGTGTAACCTTCAAGGTTTGTCTCCCAGATTGGAGTTTCAACGCCTGCATTTTTAAGTTTCTTTGCAAGAGCGAGAAATGATTCCCAAGTCTTTGGGGGATTAGTCATATCAATATTGTTTGCAGCCATTACTCGCTTGTCATAGAAGACATAGAAGTAAGAGCCAGCGCCGTATGGCATCGCAAGAAGTGGACCAGTTGGGTCATAGCCCGCACGAACTGTTCCAGTTCCCTTGACTAGTGCCAACTCTGCTTTTGTGAAGTACTTATCGAGTGGCTCTAAAAATGCCGCGAAAGAAAGTGTATTTCCACCAGCAAAGCCAATTTTGATATCTGGTCCATTTTTAGCGATGGATGCAGCCTTAAATTGTGTATCTGACACTCCGCCATCAATTTCAGAGATATCGATAGTTACATTTGGATTCAATTTTTCATACGCTTTTTTAGCTTTATAAATGAATGAGGTTTTGGTATCTAGTGCACCATTTGTTAAGTGCCCCATTAAACCTGGATCCCATACCTTGATTGTTACTTTTTTGGCTGCAGCATTTGCACTAGTGGCATACCCACCCAATGAAAATACTAAGGCGCCAGCGCAAATAACGCTTAACGCCTTACCTATTCTGCCTTTGATCATCGTTGACCTCTCCTCTTAGTTAGTATTTCGTGACGTGCCATGAATTACCATCGATTCCACATTTGTCGATGATCTTGTGCCCATGCATATGCTGCGACCGTCCAACCTTGAATCATTTGTGGTGGTTGGACAATTCGATTAAAACCGCTTCCGAAACCATCGGCAGCGCCTTCAATATCTATGACTTCAGAGCTAACCCAGCCATGTAAGGGGGCATCGCTTCGAAGCAGTTCGGGAAATCCTCCGATAGATTCAATTGCTGCAACAGTTCGTCCGATTAAAGCCGTTGCTTGTGGCAAGAAGCCATGACGTAACAATCCTCGCCCAGCAAATATGCCATCCATCGGCCAAGCCGAACCAGTGTGATAACCGCCCGGACGATATGAAGGATGATTGCTTGAAAGAGTTCGCAATCCCGCTGGCCCCAACAACTGCGAATCAGTTAAGGCAGTAGCAATGACCATTCGATACATTTCCCAGTCAGGCCCATCAAATATTGCAGAGTCTAACAATCGTCCCTGGTTACTTGCTTGAGAGTCCAAAGGAATTTGTTTGCCATGGATATCGCGCTCGGTTGCAAGTGCAAAACGATCTCCTAGCCACATATGTTCAATTAACTTCAAACGCACCTTGTGAGCCATCTGAATAAGCTCATCACCATTGAGTGGCCAATCTAAATATGGTCGAAGTAGATATAACTGCGCCGCCCCAACGAGTGCATCAAATACTTCTGCGCCAGTTTCAATAGATGAGAGCGAACCGTCCCCAGCTAGAGTTCCATCGGCGTGCATGTATGAATCCCCAGAATCTTTCCAATATTGGTTCCTTATGCCCTGTGGATTAGAGCGCTTTGATTCAATAAGTGATGAAGGAGTGTTGAGTCGAGAGAGAATCCACTTAGTCGCTAGCACTGCGCGTTCACCTACAGTTTTATTACCCAGTTGAATATCGAGCAAACCTGGCTCTTCAAGTGCCTCTTTAGAAAGTGCCTTTAACCATAATGGTGTGCTATCAACCGAACCGTAATAAGGAAAAGACCACCCTTCCTTTTCCATTATTTCGCGAGCTCGCTCATCTCCTGGATCACGCACTTCGTGTGCAATGCGTCCAGGTTCTTCTTCACTCTGTGCTACAAAATTTTCACCTTGTGCTTCACCCAGTGCGCAGATAACTCCACGACGAAGTCCCGGAACTCGCGCTCCAAGAAAGTCGGCAATAATTAATGAATCGCGACCAAAGAGGCATCTAAAAAGATTTTGTTCACCGACCCCCCGGTGGTGATCAAAAGGAATAGATGCATAGGGGATAAGCCAAGGTCCGCGGTAGGCAAGTGTCCAGGGGATAACTGTTTCTAGTGGTGGGCGAAAACGTGGATCAAAAACAGGATCACTTGGCGAGAGGATTAAACGACGCGAAATAACGGTCTCGCCGTTTTTGATATCCGTATCTGACACAACTGACCTCTCATGTAAGGCGTGGGGGAAGCCGTTTTATGAGTGTATTGATGTAAATTTTTCATTACAAGGACATCCAGCAATGTAATTTATTTATTACATACTACGTTGTTGAGCGCAAAATCAGCTCAGGTTTTAACTCTTCTCGCACCGGTGCGTTGCTGTGCTCATGCGCTCGCAGTATCTCGACAGCGCGGCGCCCGCTGGCATCCAGGTGGGTTCGAACCGTTGAGATTGCCAACTGTCCGGCCGAATCGCAGTCACCATAGCCAATCAACAGCAGATCTTTGGGTATAGAAATTCCTAATTCGCGCGCAGCCACATATACCGAGATTGCCAACAAGTCGCTGTCGGCAAAAACGGCGTCAATCTTCTTTTTACTTTTCAGCAGTTTTCGAATCTCTACGCCAGCTACTTGTGAGAGTGGGTCCACTAGGAGCTCGACACTGGCCGCTCTTTTCTCTGGCAGTAGCCGTTCTCTAAAAGATTTCAACCGTATACCGGGATTTATATCTATTGCAGAAGGTCTGGCTCCCAAAAAAAGCACATTCGTTGCACCGCTTTTGTTGAAATAATCTGCAGCAAGTTCACATCCCTTTTTCTCCGATGTAAGAACTCTAGAAAAACGTGAATCGTCGATATCTATGAGGACAGTTGGTAATTCAAAACGTTGAACATTCATGGCAACTTCTTCGTGAATTGGCACACCAGAGAAAATTAACCCCTCTATCCGTTTCGTAGCCAGTAATTTTCTAACATAGTCAACTGAACTTTTTGAGTCTGCGACATCATGCACGATGAGTTCGTGGGGCCATGCTCGAAGTGCATTGGAAATTCCACGAAGTCTTTCTGTTCCACCCTGGTGGTTGAATAGTTGAGTGAAAACGGCAATTCTTGCAATTGAGAGATCACGTTCAAGAATTCTTGGTGCCTTATAATGAAGGGCAGCCGCTGCTTGTCGCACCAAAGTAACGGTTTCGGGCTTGAGCAGTTCAGGATTAGAAAAGCATCGAGAAGCTGTTGCAATACTCACTTGGGCATATGAGGCAACTTGGGCCAAAGTTGCCCGCTTACTCATCTGCTCTCACAGAACCAGCATAATTACGAAAATTGCAAAAGGAAACCCCGCACGCACCACGATCAATACCCCCACCAGGGGATGTGGTGAGGGTGGTTGTTAAGTAGCTTAAAAAATAATGTCAGTGCCAAGTAGTACCTTGCAAACAGGAGGTAACAAATGGCACAAATTCCAATAATAGGCTCCGAAGGCAAACCGATCTTGTATGCCTACTTAGACGATGAAGGGCTGCACTTTCAGTTTGAGTACTACGGCGACGGCGAGAATTCAATGGATTATGAATTCATTCACACCGTAGCTCCATCAGATTATGCATCCATTGCACACAGGTTCGGATTGAATCCGACTACCGAGATCCTCACCATCATCCAACAGATTACAGATATGGGTAGGGGAGAAGAGCTCAAGACAGCTCTTACCGATAAAGAGATCACGAACGAGTTTTTTAGCTGGATGAGTTAAATAGACTGAAAGCATGTGTAAGCAGAATGGTCGAACTGATGAGACCCCTTAGCTCCTCATAATTTCAATTGCCGTATGCAGTGGGCGCAGTAACTTAGTAGTTACTTTTGCTTCCTTAAGAACCTCATACATTGAATCGTAATACCAAAGAATGAGTTCCTTATTGGTTTCCTTATCAAAACGCTCCCATACCTCATCACCGATTTCTTGAAAATCGGTGGCAATGGCGCGTGCATTGTGCGTTTTATCAGCAGCGGTAACAAGGAGAGTGTCTGCATCAGCTGACTTCATGTGATCGATGTGGGCCAGCTTTCGCACAATCCAACTCTCTTTTTTACTTTGATCAACAACTAAGGAATCACTACACCCTCTAACAATTCCGGCAACTCTAGCTCCAAATTGAGAAATGATTTCGGCTAAACGTTCCTCACCGCCACAATCTTCAGCAACATCATGTAATAACCCTGCAATCGCCTGCTCTTCATCACCTCCGGCTTCTAGCACTAGGGCGGCAACTCCAAATGGGTGACTGATATATGCGATATTAGTTGATTTCCTAACTTGGTCTTTGTGCCACTTTGTTGCATAAGCCATGGCATCAAAGAAACGTTCTGATAAAAACACGTGCGGAGTTTGTTTAGTGCTCATTTTTCTCCTTTTTTTGGCCGAATAAGTTTCGTCCTCTTCTTAATAACTCTTTTTTCCCATGCACCAACTGAGCCGCGAGGGCGAACAGGGTCATAGACCTTAAAATCTCTATCTGCAAATTTGCTCAAAATATGGCGAGCGACGCTTTCTACGCTTCCTTCCTTAATTTCAGACCACTTGCCATCACGATCACCGGTGGTGAATGTCCAGCCGATATTATTAATAGTGAGTAGTAGCTCATCGTTAAGGTACAAAGTAAACTCCGCATTATCGCCCAAGGCTTGTATTCGAAGTTCTGCATCTGGGAAGCCGTCCCCAATCAAGTTGGCCACTTGTGCATAAGAGGGCATGTACTCCGGCATTTTTGTATCTATCCATAGATTCAATTTTGACCAACTTTCGGATTAGGAATATCAACTGGCCGAATGACGAAATTAGGTCGTGACTTTCTTTCGACCAACTCTTGAAAATGATCCGGAGCTTTCCCATGGCTCAAGGCCCATTCATCATCAGGCCAGGCCCACATCCATTCGACTTCAACAATCTTGAGCAAATCTAAAATAGTTGGCAATGAAATCTTTACGACATGGTCAAGAGGATTTTCACCAAGGCGTAAAGGGATTGTCTCGCAGGCTAAACACCAGGAGGTTTGACACTTCAACTTTCCTGCATTTAGTCGTGCTTCCATGAACTTATATACCGCTGCTAGCTTTTCTACCCCTTCTATTAATCCAACGAAGGAGCTTCCTATGATTGCAACGTTTCTTACTTTGACAATTCTTTCTGGTGTGAGTTGATTTTCTCCAAGGACTTGCATTATTTCATCGTGTAATTGCTCTGAATACACATCAATTTCCTGTGGGCTCAGATCCAAAATATTATCTGGAATTGCAAATAAGAATTTCTTAGAGCTAGCGGCATTCATTTCAGTCATATTCCACCCCCTATGAAATTAAAGATATCAGGCACCACTGACATTGTGGGAAGAGATTGAGGGGCCGCGTAGTGGTAGTAGTTAGAACTTGCGATACCACCAAATTTGTCAGTGCTCATCTATATCCTGCTTATGTAGGCAGAGATAAAGGGGATGCACATGGAAATTAAGGCTATTTTAGATGTTGACATGATCGCACTGGAATCAGGTGACAAACTCACCTTGATGCTCGACCTCACGGCTCCACAAAATCCTTTGGCAGCAAATCGGCCAGGGCAAGCAGTTCAGATTGTTCTAGATCGCTCAGGCTCGATGGATGGGCCTCCTCTTGATGCGGCTAAGGGCTCACTACTAAAACTCATAGATCGATTAGCACCGGAAGATTCCTTTGGTCTGGTGGCATTTGATGATTCTGCACTGGTGATTGCGCCAATGCGCACAATGGCTGATCACGACATCCATGCACTGCGTAGGGCAATTGCAGATATGTATACCGGTGGTTCAACTGATATCAGTGCAGGGTATTTATTGGGCCTGCGTGAATTAACCAGAACCGCTGCAGGCGGTGGTTCAACCTTGTTATTAATTTCAGACGGTCATGCCAACGCTGGTGAGAAAGACCCAAAATTCTTTTCAGATGTGGCCAGTAAATCTGCAACTCAGAACGTAACAACATCAAGTATCGGATTAGGCGTTGGATACGACGAAAGTATTTTAGAAGCTTTAGCACAGGGCGGCGGCGGAGCTCACCGCTTTGCTGGCTCCATCGATGAAGCAATTGGGGCAATTGCGGCAGAAGTTGATGACTTATTAGACAAGTCAATCGTTAACGCCGTATTGCGCTTTACTCCTACCGATGCAATTGCAGGTGCACCATCCATTGAGATCTTGCAAAGATTGCCATATTGGATGGATGGTCCAACCTATGTGCTGCAGTTAGGTGATTTGTTTAGTGGTGAAAATCGCCGCTTTGTAATCGATATAGATGTGCCCGGTATTGCAGCGTTAGGACTATGCACGATTGCTGATATCACAATCGAATATTTGAACTTAGCTGATCGCCAAGAAATCTCGGTGTCACTGCCAGTCAACGTTAATGTCGTGCCTGGAGATGTTGCCGCAGGTCGGATTGCAGATCCCGTAGTACGAGCAGAGCGTTTAATTATTGGTGCGCAAAGTGCAAAATCGCTTGCAAATAATGAACTTCGTGAAGGCAAAGTTGTTGAAGCATCCAATCGACTTAAGGGCATGGCAGCGGGACTTCGCCTCGAAGCAGATAAAATCATTGAAGATAATCCGCGAACAACTGATTCAAAGGCTCGCATCAAGGCCGAAGCCGATGAAATGGATCTACTCGCAAAAACTGCAGAAGAACATGAAATTCTTTATTCATCTAAACGTATGACGGAATCCTTTTCACGGGGGAGTCGTAGCAAAAATGATCGAAATATCGTTGACCCCAACCTACCCAAGGACCCAAATAATCCCTGGGCTAATTACTAAAGAGGTTGCTCTGCCTCAAAGTAATTCAGGCAAACCACTCCACCTGCAAGCCCCGCACACCAAAATAGGGTTCTCTTCTTTGTCGAAATCATCGCCCGGATCTTTCTCGGGCATAACTCTTTGAAGGGTTCCCACCTGTCCACATTTGGGGCAAGTAAGCGAGTTAATTCTTTCCCGTTTCTTAACTCGTTCTTCGATTCCAGCCATGTGCTCGACTAAATGGTGCTGTGCTGCAATGGCCTGTAGGCGAAACTTTTCCCTTTGCTCATCATCAAAACCTGGATTTAGGGTCAGCTTTTGAAACTTCTTAACCTGACTATCAAGGTAATGCAGATCCCAAATGCCCATCAGTCTTTAAACCTTTCTCCACATGAATTGCACTGGTAGAAGCGCTCTGTCGTTACGTATTTCTGATCCACATCATTGCTTCTACACATAGGACATTGCTTATTTGCTGTATTTCCCATCATCTATTTTCCTTTCTTTTCAAATATCACTGGCCCACAGATCTTGTTATGAGTCTTCACAAATGACTTAGCATCCATGTTTTTAATCTCAACTTGATAATCACCGCACTGCTGGCAAATTACCGTCCATAGATAATCATTCAATTCATCGTTATAGTTGAAGTTAATGATGAGAGCTACGGTTTCACCTTTAAGTGAAGGCAATCCCACATGGCCTCGCACCATCTGAATCTGCTCTAATTCAATACCATCCAGCTTTTTCTGAACATTTTTGGATATAACAACCGCTATCTCTTGATCAGATGTTCCATTTTCATGCAGAACTAGTCCACAGGTGCAGTGATCAGCATTTTCGCCACTGAGGTAGTGAAAGTGATGGCCTTGTTTTTGCCATCTCTTCAAGTTGGCGTAATGCAACCAAACTTTAAACTTGCCGTATTTCTGCATAGCCGGCGCGGAGTGTTGTGCCGCTTTTAGCTCGCGCAGCTGCACTTGAGTAACGGAAACATCTTCGTAACTGATTGTGAAACCAACTTCAAATAAAGCTTTTTCTTCAGACACCTCTTCCCTCCTGATCTTGCTCGGTTAACGTATTAGGGGCAACTGACAAATCAGTCTTTGCCCCAGATTCTCCATAGACGGCGATGCCGTGTGCATGGAGAGCTCTTAGAAGATCTACTTCCTCAAGAAATGAAACAGTCGATACCCACCCGCAGGCACAGATAGCCTGAAAGTAGGTACCTTCAACATCGAAAACAGCGTTTGCATGTTCATTAGCCATCGCAAAACCAGGCCCTTACTGGGCTCTTAAATGAAAAGAGACCCGCTACTTCCGGCGGTGTCTTTCATCGCCGGCAGGTCTTCCTTTAGGACCACCGTACGCGGATCGAGCTGCGCGGCTTGGTACTAAGCAAGCTAAAGGGCTTATCGCTTAGTTCTTAACCTAAAGAAAAGGTAGCACGCA
>WLIQ01000057.1 GCA_009726135.1 Actinomycetota bacterium
CACGCGCAGAACCCTATCTCGCTTTGTCGGGCTAATAGGGCAGCGAAATACGCTCGTCAGGGTTGCATAAGTTACTGGTCAGTAGCATTATTTGCCCATGAGCCATTACACCGCCAACCTGCGCGATATCGAATTCTGCCTCTTTGATCTTTTGGGGCGCGAAAAAGTTATGGGTACTTCTTTGTACTCAGATGTTGATCGCGATACTGCAATGGGTATGTTGGAAGAGATGAAGCGTTTGTGTGAAAACGATCTTGCCGAATCATTTGTTGAAGGCGATCGTGTTGGAGCGGTGCTCAATAAAGAAACTGGAAATGTAAATTTGCCAGCATCCTTTATTAAATCGTACAAAGCATATGTTGATGGCGAATGGTGGCGATTAGATGCTCCGGTAGAACTAGGTGGAATGAAGATTCCTCCATCTGTGCGTTGGGCAATAGCTGAAATGGTTTTAGGTTCGAATCCTGGCGTGCACCTCTATGCCTCAGGTTATTCATTTGCTCAAGTTGCATACGTGCTTGGAACACCAGAACAAAAGAAGATTGCAAGGCACATGGTTGAAAAGCACTGGGGTGCAACGATGCAGTTAACTGAACCAGATGCTGGCTCAGATGTTGGTGCTGGTCGCAGCAAAGCTGTGGCACAACCTGATGGAACATGGCACATCACTGGATCAAAACGTTATATAACTTCAGGTGATGCTGATTTCTATGACAATGTTATGCACTTTGTTCTTGCTCGCCGTGAAGGTGGCGGCCCAGGAACTAAAGGTCTTTCATTATTCTTGATCCCAAAATTTATGTTTGATTTTGAAACAGGCGAACTTGGAAAGCGCAACGGGGTGTTCATAACTGCCCTTGAAGACAAAATGGGTCTAAATATTTCTGCCACATGTGAAGTTAAATTAGGTGAGCATGAGCCAGCAGTTGGTTATTTGTTGGGCGAAGTACATGAAGGCATCAAACAGATGTTTAAAGTTATTGAGTTTGCTCGCATGATGGTTGGAACTAAAGCTATTGCAACATTATCTGCTGGATACATGCAGGCTCTGTCCTATGCCAAAGAGCGTGTGCAGGGCGGGGATATGAAAGTAATGAATGACAAAGCTTCACAGCGCGTCACCATTATTAAGCACCCAGATGTGCGCCGTTCTTTGATGGTCCAAAAGTCTTATAGCGAAGGTATGCGCGCGCTAGTGCTTTACACCGCCTCTATTCAAGATGAGATTGAGTTGGCTGAAGTATCTGGCGATAAAGATCGCGCTGCAGACATGATTGCACTCAATGATTTGTTGCTTCCTGTTGTTAAAGGGTACGGTTCAGAAAAATCGTGGACGCTACTTGGAACTGAATCTCTGCAAACATTTGGTGGTGCAGGTTTTACTCGCGACTGGCCAATTGAACAATATGTTCGTGATGCCAAGATTGATACCTTATATGAAGGTACAACAGCGATTCAAGGTCTTGATTTCTTCTTCCGCAAAATTGTTAAAGATGGCGGACGCGCAATTGGTTTACTCGCCAAAGAGATATCAACCTTTGCAGAAGCAGGTGGGGCCAACGCAACCAAAAAAGCCGCCTTACTCAAGGCTCTTGAAGATCTCAACGCCATTATTGGTGTTCTCGTAGGTCACGCGATGGAATCACAAACTGATCCTGCGAAAATTTATGAAGTTGGTTTAAATACATCCCGCTGCTTGATGGCAGTTGGCGACATTATTACTTCATGGTTATTGCTACGCCAAGCAGATATCGCAGTTGCAAAACTACCTACTGCTAGCGGAAAAGATAAAGATTTCTACACCGGCAAGATTGCAGCTGCACAGTTCTTTATCAAGAACTACTTGCCTCATATCAGCGCAGATCGTGTAATTGTTGAAGCTACTGATGGCTCCATCATGGACATACCCGAAAGCGCCTTTTAAACCGCTATCCTTGCCGGATGCTTACGCGCTACAAAGGAGAAATCCTCACACTACTTGGCGCTGTCTTCTTTTCTTTTAATGGTGTCGTAGCCAAATTAGTTTTAACTTCTGGACTTTCATCAATGCGCCTGACACAGGTGCGTTGCGGTGGGGCTTTTGTATTTCTCGGGGCTTACATGTTCCTTCGCCACCGCGATAAGTTAAAGGCAACAAGGGCCGAAATGCCACAGCTTTTTGCCTATGGGATCGTTGGTTTTCTTGCCGTACAGGCGCTGTATTTCGTAGCTATTACTCGCTTGCATGTGAGCATCGGATTAATTCTTGAATTCACTGCGCCAATCTGGATTGTGTTGTGGCTGCGATTTGTTAAGCGCAAAGTTGTTCCACAGTTGATGTGGGTAGCAATCTTTTTAGCTTTTGGCGGCCTGGTTCTTATTGCCCAGGTTTGGAAAGGCAGAACGTTAGATCCCATTGGCGTTATTGCCGCATTGCTAGATGGAATCGTTCTGGCCGCATTCTTCTTGCTGGGTGAAAAACTCACCGCTAAGCGCGATGTGGAATCGTTGATGGTTTATGGATTTGGTTTTGCTTCCTTAGGTTTAGCAATTGCTATGCCGTTGTGGTCTTATCCAACCGAAATCTTTACGCAATCAATGAATCTGCAAGGTCGTTTTGAGGCCTTTAATGTGCCAGGGTGGGTGTTAATTGCGTGGGTAATAGTTATGGGAACAATCGTTCCTTATCTTTTAGTTGTTAATGGTCTCAAACTTTTATCAGCATCAACCAGCAGTGTGATGGGAATGGCAGAACCTGTAATAGCTGGGGTCTTTGCATGGATCTGGTTATCTGAAAAATGGAACTTCATTCAGTTAGTTGGTGGAGTTACAGTAATCATTGGAATTATCTTGGCTGATAAAGCCCGTTCTGCTGCGCATTAATTACGCGCCGAATACAACACCATCTGTTGGAGGCGCTTCGCGCTGTTGTGTCCAGTCTTGTCCGCCACCAGGGTTTTGTGGCATGTCATAGAAACGTGCATAGTGCAGCTGTGCTGAGACGGTAATTGTTTTTGTTGGTCCGTTACGGTGTTTAGCAACGATTAAATCTGCTTCACCAGTTCGGTTCTGTGAG
Organism: Actinomycetota bacterium; assembly: GCA_009726135.1. Taxonomy (GTDB): domain Bacteria; phylum Actinomycetota; class Actinomycetes; order Nanopelagicales; family Nanopelagicaceae; genus Planktophila. The sequence continues at coordinate 3,056 of WLIQ01000057.1, forward strand.
TCATACATATCATCGCGGTGGAGCAAAATAACAACGTCAGCATCTTGTTCGATAGAACCTGATTCACGAAGATCTGAAAGCATTGGCTTTTTATCACTGCGTTGTTCAGGCGAACGGTTGAGCTGAGAGATAGCAATAACGGGGATATTGAGCTCTTTTGCCATCAACTTCAAGTGACGAGAGAACTCAGAAACTTCCTGTTGGCGGTTTTCAACGCGCTTTCCTGATGACATCAACTGTAAGTAGTCGATAACAATGAGCTTTAAATCATGACGTTGCTTAAGGCGACGCGCCTTTGCGCGAATTTCCATCATTGAAAGGTTGGGTGAATCATCAATAAATAAAGGCGCTTCAGAGATTTCACCCATACGACGTGCAAGACGTGACCACTCATCATCAGAAAGTGTGCCTGCGCGAATATTATTTAAACCAACGCGGGCTTCAGCAGACAACATACGCATTGTGATTTCAGATTTAGACATTTCAAGAGAGAAGATAACTGCAGCTTGGCCTTCATGAATTGATGCGTGGCGGGCAATATCAAGACCTAACGTTGACTTACCAACTGCAGGACGAGCAGCCAAAATAATCATGTTGCCTGGATGGAAACCATGAGTCAGTGCATCAAGATCTTTAAATCCACTCTTAACTCCCTCAATACCAATACCTTTAGAAATCGCTTCGATCTCATCAAGTGCTTGTGGAAGTAATGTAGAAAGTTGTACGTAATCTTCAGAAGCGCGACGTTCGGTTACTGCATAGACCTCTGCCTGTGCTTGGTCGACCATGTCATCGACTTCACCTTCGGCTGTGTAACCAAGTTGAACAATCTTGGTACCGGCTTCAACTAAGCGACGCATGATTGCATGTTCGCGAACAATCTTTGCGTAGTAACCAGCATTTGCAGCTGTTGGAACAGATGAAATTAATGTGTGCAGATACGGTGCGCCGCCAGCGCGTGCAATGTCTCCACGCTTTGTGAGCTCGGATGAAACGGTGACTGCATCAACAGGTTCACCGCGACCATATAAATCAATAACTGCGTCGTAAATTAATTCATGTGCTGGGCGATAGAAATCGCGATCGCGAATAATTTCGATGACATCTGCAATTGCATCTTTAGATAACAACATTCCGCCAAGAACAGATTGTTCTGCAATTAAATCTTGCGGTGGAGTACGTTCGAAATCTGTACCAATAGATGAAACGTTATCTCGCGCTTGGCGATTATTAGGAAGTTCGGCGATGCTCACGCGTATAACCTCCCATTAGCCACTGACAAGTGAATTCCTTGTAGGCGTAACTTAGGTGCCAGCCCCTACCGCACGCGAGAATCGATGCAGTTTGCTGGGGATAAAGCTGTGGGTAAGTAGGTGGATAAGCGTGTTTTCCTGTGTACAAACCGGTGGATGAAATGTGTGTAACTAGCGAGAGATAGCCCCTCATCTGAAAAGGTGCAGGTCAGAGGCTCGTCTTTTTACAGAAGGCTGTGTACAAAAGTATTTCGGTACATCTTAAATCGTGAGATTTATAAACGGATGCGCTCATTTGTTGGATCAAATAATGGTTCTGCGCAGATTACTCCAGTGCGCCATGTACCAAAAAATTCAACATCAACGTGTGTGCCAATTTCGGTGTGAGCAATAGGAAGGTAGGCATAGGCAATGCTCTTTTTAATTGTGTAGCCCTGGCCGCCAGATTTAATGCGTCCCACAATCGACTCGCCAATACGAATTGGTTCAGAACCAAATGGAACACATGTGATGTCATCAAAAGTAATGGCAACTAATTTGCGCTTTAGATTCATTTGCGCATCAATAGCTGCAGCTTTCCCGTGGAAATTTTCCTTCTTAAGTGCAACTGCAAAACCTAAACCAGCTTCATAAGGGTTAGTCTCTGAATTAATTTCACCTGCCCATGCACGATAACCTTTTTCAAGACGCAGTGATTCTATTGCACGGTAACCACAGGCCTTAATACCAAATGATTTACCGGCATCCATAATTGAGGACCACAGAGCTAAAGCGTCGGCAACTGGCGCATAGATTTCCCAACCAAGTTCACCCACATATGTAAGTCGGGTAGCACGTACTTTGATTCCGGCAATAGTGATTTCTCGTGAATTCATAAATGGGAACGCAGTATGTGAAAGATCGGCATCAGTAAGTGATTGCAGAATGGCTCGTGATTGTGGGCCCATGATTGCAAAGCATGCTAGCTCGCGAGTGATATTAGTAATTTCTACATCAGTATAAGAAAGTTCGCGACGTATTTTTTCAAGCCAACCAAAATCATGAACTGCAAATGCAGTACCGGTAACAATTAAGAATTCATTGTCAGCTGTCTGTGTAACCGTGTAATCAGATTCAATGCCAGCTTTTGAATTGAGGGCTTGCGTGTATGTAGTTTTGCCAACGCCTTTAACGACGTTATTTGCGCATACATAGTTAAGGAATTCGCCTGATCGCGCGCCGCTTATACGTGCCTTAGCAAAGCTAGATTCATCAAATAAACCAGCGTTATTACGGGTTGCGTTGTGTTCTACTTGCACTGCATTAGACCAGTGATTTCCCAGCCAATCCTTAGGTCGCAATGCATCGTTGCCAATATTGGTGGAGTAGAAATTAACGCGTTCCCATGAAGCTTTTTCTCCAAATACTGCGCCGTTTGCTGCGTGCCATTCATAGACTGGCGACATAAATTTTGGACGAGCAGATTGTCTTTCTTCACTTGGGTAATGGATGTCGTAATACTGCTCGTAGTTTTCGGTAATGCGTTTCAAAGTAAATTCAGGGGATTCATAGGATGAACCAAAGCGTTTAATGTCCATGTGCCACAGATCCATAGTTGGTTCACCGGCAACAACCCATTCGGCCATCACTTTGCCAATACCGCCAGCTCCGGCGATTCCATGGGCACAAAAACCTGCAGCAACAAAGAAGCCGCCGACTGATGTTTCACCTAAGCAAAATTCGTTATCGGGTGTGAAACCTTCGGGGCCATTAATAAAGGATTTGATTCCAACTTCAGACATCTTCGGTACGCGCTTTTGTGATGCTTCGGCGATATCAGTAAAACGGTCCCAGTCTTCAGCTAACAGTGAGTTATTAAAGTTTGCAGGAATGTCATCGATATTGTTGTAATCGGCCGACCACGCCTTTGATGTGCGCTCGTACCCACCCATAAGCAATCCTGATACTTCTTGGCGGAAATAAATAAGATTGTCGGGATCACGCAACGAAGGCAGCAATGGGGCATCGGCTGGCATAAAGTTTTCGGTAATTAAATATTGATGGCTCATAGGAACAATTGGAACACGCACATTTACCATGCGTGCAATTTGTGGTGCATACATTCCGCCACAGTTAACAACGATTTCGCATTCAATCTCACCTTTATCGGTGACAACGCTGCTGACTCGACCATTAGTTGTTTTAATTTCAAGAACACGAGTGTGAGTAAATATCTGTACGCCTTGTTTGCGCGCACCAGCAGCTAGGGCCATCGCTAACTGCGAAGGATCAACTTGACCATCAGAGGCCATATAACAAGCGCCAACAACGCCTTCTAGATCAATGAGTGGAAAGAGGTTTTGTGCTTCTTGTGGTGAAATCTCTTTTAAATCTAAACCAAATGTTTTAGCCCATCCGATTTGGCGGCGGATTTCCTGCATACGTTCAGGCGTTGATGCCAATTTAATACTGCCGCATTCGCGCCAACTTGGTGGTGTATCAGTTGCTTGCAGTTTTCGATACAAATCAACGGAGTGCATATTCATTAAGGTCAATGTTGGATCTGCGCGTAGTTGGCCAACTAAGCCTGCACTGTGAAAAGTGGATCCGCTGGTCAGTTCATTGCGGTCAAGAAGAATGACATCCTTCTCGCCAAGTTCAGCTAAATGATAGGCAACCGAAGTTCCGCCCACGCCACCACCGATGATGACGATTTTTGCTCGGGTTGGAACTACTGACACGGCCACATATGAAATGTATCCTGAATGCGTGTCCGATGACAGTCTCCTTGAGCAAGAGTTAGCGCCGCTTTTTAATAAAGTCGCGCTGCTTAAAAATCGCTCGTCCATTACCGAACTTTCCGGTGGTTTAACTAATCGAAACTTCCTTATAGAAACCCCAGCCGATAAATATGTGGCCCGAGTCTCAAGCAATTCGTCCTCGTTATTAGCCATCGATCGTGGCTCAGAGTTTATAAATACCACCATTGCGGGTAAGGGTGGTGTTGGAGCGCAAGTGTTGGATTACATACCGGGCGAAGGTTTATTGCTCATTTCTTATATCAGTGGGAAAACTTATGGCGCTGAAGATGTTGGCGTTAATTTGGGCCGAGTTGCCACAAGTTTGAAAGCTTTGCACTCACTTGAAGCCTTTGACCATGAGTTCAATATGTTTACTACACAGAAAAACTATTTAACAATTGTTCAGGACAACGGTTTTAGGGTTCCTGATGGTTATTTGGATTTTGCACCCATGGTTGTTCAAATCAAAAAAGCATTCGAAGTGTTATTCGATGGCCTTGTCCCTTGTAATAACGATTTACTGCCCGGCAATTTCATTGATGATGGGCAGAAAATATGGCTTATTGACTATGAATATTCAGGAAATAACGATGCCTGCTTTGAGATTGGCAACGTCTGGGCCGAAGCGTTTTTATCTTTGGAAGCACTGGAAGAGTTGGTTACCGCTTATTACGGAACGCACCGTCCCGACAAAGTTGCACGTGCGTGGTTGTGGGCGTTGATGGCAAAGTATGGATGGACTTTGTGGGCATCGATTCAAGATTCGGTGAGCGAGATTGATTTTGATTTCTGGCAATGGGGAATGTCTAAATACGATTTAGCACGCACAGAATTTACAAGTGACTACTTTAAAAAAGCGTTGATTGCTGTAACAAGTGAATAAAAAAGCCCGCCGCATAAGCGACGGGCTTTCTTAGTATTAACTATTTATTCTGGGACTACAGAGACTGTAATCTTCGCAACAACGTTGTGGCCAAGTGAGACCTTTACATCGTGGTTTCCTGTCTTCTTGATATGTCCGGCAGTCTTAATTGAGTGACGGTCGATATCTAATCCAACAGCTGCCTTGATTGCTGCAGCAACATCTTTATCTGTTACTGAACCAAACAGAGCACCTTTAGCGCCAACCTTTGCCTTAGCAACAACTGCTGCTGACTCAAGTTTGGTCTTGATCTCTTTAGCGTGGTCGATATCGCGGACTTCACGAGCTGATTTCGCACGGCGAATGCTCTGAATCTGCTTTTCTCCACCAAGTGACCATGCAATTGCATTTCCGCGAGGCAACAAGAAGTTGCGTGCGAAGCCATCTTTAACAGTTACAACATCTCCTGCAGAACCAACGCCTGCAACTTCACGAGTAAGGATGAGTTTCATAGTCAGTTCCCCTTATCG
>WLIQ01000058.1 GCA_009726135.1 Actinomycetota bacterium
ATCTGTGCAGGGCGCCAGGATCAGCTAATAAAACGCTGGTATCTAAAACAAAAGTCTTTCTAGAGCTTTGACTCTTAGCAGCCAATGGCTGGACTCCTCATTTTTAGTTGTACTAGTGGGATGCTGCTTCGGATATGAAAAAGGTAGAACAAGATGAGGCTAACTCTGTGGCAACACGCGCTTTGAAAAAGTTAAATCTTGCCGAAGTTTTTGGGGAAAATCTCAGCTACCGAAACGGCGTTGGCGAAGAGAAAATGCACGCAAAGCACGTAAGAAATCTACGCGGCGAAAATCTGGCCAGTAGGCCTCACAAAAATAGAACTCTGACAGGGCGCTTTGCCATAAAAGGAATCCTCCAAGGCGCTGTTCACCCGATGTGCGGATTAAGAGTTCGGGATCTGGCTGACCAGCGGTATATAAAAACTTTGAAATCTCTTCAGTCGACAGTTTTGCTTTAGCTTGATCTAGTGATTCTCCCGCTTTTTCTGCTTCACTCAAATAACTCTTTACTGCATCAACGATTTCTCGTCGTCCGCCATAACTAACGGCGACATTGACCTCCACGCCATCCTCTCGAATGGGCTTTAGTCCATCTAATTTTTCGTAAAGCCAGGGCGGCAAGAGATCTAGGGCACCTACCGCCTTAATGTTCCAGCGACCAGTTGCCGCTAACTCATCCACGGTGTCACCAATAATTTTTAATAGCTCTTCAATCTCATCCGAACTTCTTTTGAAGTTATCGGTTGAGAGCAACCACAAGGTCACTACCCGAACTTCGGCATCGTCGCACCAGCCCAAAAACTCAATTATTTTATTGGCGCCAGCTTTATGGCCATTAGGATCGGCGTTGCTGGGATTTGCTTTTGCCCAACGACGGTTTCCATCAAGGATTACACCAACATGATGTGGGGTCTTAGTAAAATCAAGTGCTCGAACTAAGCGCCACTCATAAAGTGGATAGAGCAGAGATTTTATGAGTTTACGAATAGCGGCGTACAACTCGGCGCTCGGCGATCAATGATGCAACAGGAAGAGTGCCGGCAAGAAGCAAGCCCAGCATCTTCATCAATGGCCAACGGGCCTTGATTGAAAACTGCAGCGCGGTCAAAATATAAACTGGATATAAGTAGCCATGCACCATAGGGATCCACATGATTGCACTCTGCATGTCGGGCAAATCAAAAAGATATTTCACTGGCATATAAACAAACCAGAGGAGCAAAGACATAACTCCAGAAACAATGGCCATTACTCGAAAACGCTTCAGAGTTGATTTCATGGGTTAACTCTACGGCGATAGAAGGGAAGGTAAAGCACCACGCCTGCCATAAGCCACCAGATCACTACATAAGACAAGTGTTGCCAGTAATAGCCCGGGATTCGAGAGCTCAGTTTTTCAGGGGTGGGACGTTGACGAATTAGTTTCTCGCCTTCGCGAGATTCAGAAGATGCCATTACATATCCATCAAAGAGATCTAAATCGGTTAATCCTACAATTACAGAACTATCAAGACGTGAAATTATGCCATCACTATTTAGTGAATGATCGCTACTTTGGTGGGCAAGAAGTTGACCTTTGATATCGATAACCATGGCTTGCGAAATATCGGGATTCAATAATCTTTCTGACCATAACCCGCGAACAACTAAAATACCTTTATCGGCTCCTACTTGAAGTAAGCCCACTTGCCAATCATTAACTTCGCCTTTGCCATCAACTTGGTTAGGGGCATTAAAGTCTGCAACGTAATTACCTGATACTTGAACCCAGCGATTGATAGCTTCGGCGGGTAATCCTTCACGCGCTTTAGTAATGGTTTCCAGTGGAACTACGGTGTAATCAACAAAAGTGGAAGTGAGCAAACTTTCTTTCAACGCTTTTGCTCGATCTAACTGCCATAATCCCAAAGCAAAAAAAATAGCCGCAATTGTTAAGACTGCAACGCCTTGCGTGAGCTTTGAAGCTAGAGAACTACTGGTCGGTGCTGTCATCGCTTCGATCAATACCCATAAAACGTTTGTAGAAACTGCGCATTAAGAAGACTACCGCGATAATTAAGATGGCAATAGTGAGTGAGCCCGCAGCGCCTACCTCATAGTTTTTTTGCATGGCATAATCATTGCATGCAATCAGATGCTCAGTTCTCCTACAACGATAGGTATGGCGTGCGCCCTGCCAATCGCTGGGTCGCCCCGGCCGTTGTTTTCGCCATTCTGGGAATTAGCTGGCTAACGTGGGCCGGGCTTCATCATTCAAATCCCAATATCCGTGCATCTATTATTTCTTTTACCGCAACCACTGACCGAGAGATATCTCTACGGTATGAAGTTATTCGCAAAGATAAAGATCAGCCCATCATCTGCACGTTAGTTGCACGTGACTATGATAAAAATGTTGTCGGACAGATTGAGGATGAAATTGCCCCTGGCCTATCAGCGCTTCAACAAATCACTGCTATTCCTACGCGTAGTCAGGCGGTAAATGCTGATGTGGTCGATTGCCGAATTAAATAAGTTGTAGGCCCCCATACCCACCTAGTACCTTTACGCCTTATGAGCACACAGACTTGGCTAACGCAGGAAGCTGCTGATCGTTTGCGCGCCGAATTAGAAAACCTTGAAGGTCCTGGTCGCAAAGAAGTCACGGCCAAGATTGAAGCAGCACGCGCTGAAGGTGACTTAAAAGAAAATGGCGGCTACCACGCAGCCCGTGATGAGCAAGGAAAAATGGAAGCGCGAATCCGTCAGTTAAAGCAGATGCTTGAAAACGCACATATAGGAACTCCCCCAGCAATTGCCGATGGAAAAGTTGGGGCAGGAATGGTTGTTACCGCCGAAATTGCCGGCGATGAAATGAAATTTTTACTTGGTTCACGCGAAATATCTTCAGGAGACCTTGATGTTTACAGTGAAAAATCTCCACTGGGTGAAGCTGTCATGGGCGCTGAAATCGGAGCTAGCGTTTCTTACACCGCACCTAACGGACGTGAAATAAAGGTAGTGATTAAGTCTGCCGAGTTTTACGCTTAGTTAGAAGAGTTTTTATATTTTCTAACGCTTAACGGAACAAAGATCACCATAATTAATACCATATAGAAAATCGACGTAATTAATGGGTGTTGGCTAGGAAAAGAGTTAGCGGTTGCACCAAATTCATTTTGAAGTCCAAAGAGCTCACGGCATGCTGCCACCATTGTTGAAACCGGGTTCCACTCAGCCACATACTGCAAAGCCTTTGGCATACCTGTTGTTGGCGCAAATGCATTTGAAAGAAAAGTCATTGGAAAGGTAATTAAGAAACTCACATTTTGAACTGTTCGTGCATCTTTAACTGCTAGGCCTGCATAAATCCCTGTCCACGATAAGGCGTAACCAAAGAGAAGCAGGAATACGAAAGCACTAAAGACCGATAAAACACTTGCCGTTGGTCGCCAGCCCACTGCAAAACCAGCAGCGGCCATAACAACTAATACTAAAATGTTGAGAAGTGAATCTCCTAGCGTGCGTCCAACTACTAGCGCTGAACGAGCAATAGGAAGAGATCTGAAACGATCAATCAAACCTTTCTTCATATCTTCAGCTAATCCAGATGCAGTTGCCGCCAAAGTAAATGCCACGGTCTGAACAAAGATTCCTGGCATGAGCAGTTGTACATATCCGCCTGGCTGACCAGTAGAAATTGAGCCACCAAATACAAAGCGAAATAGAAGTACAAACATGACCGGTTGAATGGTAGAAAAGATTAGAACTTCTGGCACACGGGCCAACTGCAATAGTTGACGCTTTGTAATGATCAAGGAGTCCGTGATTGCGTTTTTCATTTCTTTCCCCTTCTCTTGTCTTTAACCGGTTCCGCTTCGCTTTCTTCGGCAACATGACCAGTCAGAGATAAAAAGACATCATCAAGTGAAGGGCGCTTAAGACCAATATCGAGTGGATGAATTTTGGCTTCATCAAGGGCGCGTAGTGCATCCATAAGTGCGATTGAGCCAGTAGTTACTGGAGCAGATATAGTTCGAACATCGGTGTGCGTTGCGCTTCCGCTGATTCGGGCAATGATATCTTGAGCCCTAGCAATATCAGCATTTTCAACAGTTATCTCTAACCGTTCTCCACCAACCTGCCTCTTAAGTGCATCTGATGTTCCGCGCGCAATAACTTTTCCATGATCAATAACTGCAATCTCATCAGCTAATTGATCAGCCTCTTCTAAATATTGAGTTGTAAGCAAAAGGGTCACACCACCTTTTACTAACTCTTGAATAACTTCCCACATCTCTTGGCGGCCACGTGGGTCTAGCCCAGTCGTTGGTTCGTCAAGAAATAAAACTTTCGGTTGCACGATAAGTGATGCTGCTAAATCCAATCGGCGACGCATTCCACCTGAATACGTCTTAATTGGTCGGCGTGCGCTATCGGTTAATGAAAACCTTTCCAACAAATCTTCAGCTCGCTTTATTGATGCAACCTTGCCTAAGTGATACAAACGGCCAAACATCACCAAGTTATCCCAGCCCGTTAGCGTTTCATCAACAGCTGCATATTGACCAGATAAACCGATAAGTTCGCGAACTTTGTCTGGATGTTTAATGACATCAATTCCTGAAACTGTCGCACTACCCGAATCAGGTTTTAATAATGTTGCGAGAATTCTCACAGTTGTCGTTTTTCCTGCACCATTTGGACCTAATACGCTTAAAACAGTGCCTTCTTCAACATCAAGAGATAAATCATCTAAAGCTTTCACCTCACCATTGCGATAGGTCTTTACGAGGTTTTGGGCAATAATTGACTTCACACGGTAACCTTACAACATGTCTAAAACTCCTCCGATTAACGCATCAGCTAAGGCACACACCCACAAGGAAATCATGATCATCCTGGGCGGCCTTATGACTGGAATGCTCCTTGCAGCCCTCGACCAAACTATCGTTTCAACAGCGCTTAAAAATATTGTTGAAGAGTTTGATGGCCTCAACCACTACACATGGGTTGTTACCGCCTATCTACTTACATCAACGGCATCCACACCGCTGTACGGAAAGATTTCAGATATCTATGGGCGCCGCATTGTGTTTCAGTTCGCAATTGTTACCTTTTTATTAGGTTCATTGCTTGCTGGAGCATCACAAAACATGGAGCAGTTGATTGCAACTCGCGCTTTGCAGGGACTTGGTGCCGGCGGTTTGATGGCGTTAACTTTCGTAATTATTGGAGACATCGTTCCTCCACGCGAACGTGGCAAGTACCAGGGTTACTTTGGCGCAGTATGGGGTTTGTCCTCAGTAGCTGGCCCATTGCTAGGCGGATTCTTTTCTGATCACACACAAATCCTAGGTATTACTGGCTGGCGTTGGATTTTCTACATTAACTTACCAATCGGAATTGCTTCTCTCATTATCACTTCAGCTGTTCTACATATTCCTAAAGTTAAGCGCGATCATTCAATCGATTATTTGGGCGCTGTACTCATGGTTGTATCTGTTTGTTTGATTCTTCTTTCTGTTTCAATCTACGGACCTCAATATGGATGGGGCGATAGCCGCACGGTTACATACGCGGTTATCGGTGTTTCACTCGCTGTTATCTTCCTATTCTGGGAAGGCAAAGCTAAAGAGCCAATCCTTCCTCTCTATCTATTCAAAAACCATACCTTCTCTGTTACATCAGCTCTTGGGGCGGTAATTGGTGCTGGAATGTTTGGTGCAATTGTTATGTTGCCTCTCTACTTCCAGGTTGTAAAGGGTTACACAGCAACTGAAGCTGGCCTCAAGTTGATTCCTTTGATGCTTGGAATAGTTTCCACATCAATTGTTTCAGGCAAAATGATTTCCAAGCACGGTCACTACAAGCGCTTCCCAATCATGGGTACAGCGATTATGACCGTTGGTATTTTGCTGATGACTCGTTTGCAGATTGATACGCCTTATTGGCAGATTTCAATTTATGCAATCATGGTCGGTGCTGGCCTTGGTCTTTCAATGCAAACCATTGTTATTGCACTCCAAAATTCAGTTGAATTTAAGGATATGGGTGTTGCAACTAGCTCTAACACTTTCTTCCGCTCACTTGGATCCGTCTTCGGAACGGCGATCTTTGGAAGTATTTTGACTAACCGTGTAGTCCATTACATGTCAGTAGGCTTTGGCGACTTAGCAAAAACTAATCCAACGGCTGTTGCTGGCTTTGATAAAGCTCAATTAGAAATTCTTACAACTAATACGGCAGTACTCAAGACCTTCCCACCTGTAATTAAGCAGACTGCGTTAGAAGCTTTCGTTAACTCTTTCCACGTTGTTTTCTATGCAGCAGCGCCAGTAACGGCCCTTGGATTATTACTCGCATTTATGTTGCGTGAAACTCCTCTGCGTACGACCCAGGATTATGCCGCAGCGCGTGAAGATGCAGCAGGCGAATCACTCGGTTAATGCAATCCCCATTTAAGGATCTTCCCCGAGAAGTTCCTGCGCTTGTCGCAGCATCCTTTTTTGTGGCAGTAGGTTTTGGAATCATCTTGCCTGTTATCCCTGTGTTCGCAAAGTCTTTCGGCGTCAATAATGCAGCGATTGGTTTGATGGTTTCAGCATTTGCGATTACTCGTTTTGCCTCCGGATTAATCTCTGGAACTTTGGTAGATAAATTTGGCGAACGCGCAGTATTTTCATCTGGCGTTTTTATGGTTGCCTTCTTTACTTTCTTAGCTGGTCTTGCGCAAAGTTATGATCAACTTCTGGTATTTCGAGCCGCCGGTGGACTTGGTTCATCAATGTTTTCTGTGGCGGCGGGTTCAGTGATTATGCGTTCAGTTGATGATGCTCACCGTGGTCGAGCACAGTCGGTCTATCAAGGCGCATTTCTTCTAGGTGGAATTGCGGGCCCAGCAATTGGTGGATTGCTCTCTGTGATTTCATTACGAGCGCCCTTTTTTGTTTACTCTGTGCTGCTTCTTTGCTCTGGAACAGTTGCTTTCTTCTTTCTTAAAGGCGATAAAATCGGCAGAGTTGATAAGAGTGTAGATACCTCAAATCACACAACAGTGCGTGAAGCGCTAGCAATGAAGCCATATCGAATTGCACTCATTCTTGCCTTCATCGGTAGCTGGGTTTTCTTTGGTCTTCGAGCATCTATCTTGCCAATTTTTGTTACCGAGGAATTGCATTCCACGACCGCGGTTGTAGGTTATGGATTAGCTATATCTGCCGTCATTCAAGGGGCCATACTTTTGCGAGCAGGGCGTTTTTCTGATGAGAAAGGTCGCCGTGCTGCATCAATAATTGGCGCTAACGTTGTTTTTGTTGCAGTACTACTTCTGACTTTTGCGGTTCATATCTGGATGTACTTGCTGGCAATGGCAATCCTTGGTCTAGGTGGTGCTTTTCTATCCACTGCCCCCGCCAGCATTGTCGGCGATGTTATTCACGGCAAAGGTGGCAAAGTAATTGCAATCTTCCAAATGGCAGGAGATGCCGGAATGATGGTCGGACCAATTGTTATCGGCGCAATTTCAGATCTTTATTCATATCGCACAGCCTTTGGTTTATCGGCGGCAATCTTTGTTATTGCACTTGCTATGGTCTATCAAATTCCAGAGACCAGAAATGTCGAAGAGCCCCAGGTTAAAAACCTGAGGCCCCTCGATGAAGATCTTTAATTAGTCGCTGCTACGCAATATTGAAAGCAGACGCAGAACCTCTAGATATAGCCACACAATTGTGACCATTAATCCAAAAGCGGCACGCCATGATTCAGCTTGCGGTGCTCCAGCGTTGATTCCCTTTTGAATTTGATCAAAATCTAGAATCAAGAAGAAGCTAGCAAGAACCATTCCGCCAGCAGCAATAATTAAACCAAAGCCACCAACGCTATAGATGCTTGCGCCAAAGAATGACCCAATGAATGAAAGCAAACCTAAAACTAGGTAGCCGATCAATGCTGTCATTAATACCTTAGTGAACTTAGGTGTAACACGGATTCGTCCGCTCTTATAAGCAAACAACATTCCAGTAAATGCACAGATCGTCACGATTACAGCCTGGCTAACAATGCCTTGGTAGTAACTGTTATAGATATGTGAAATCGTTCCAAGTGCTAAGCCTTCAAAAGCTGCATATGCAATTGCCAAAGCTGGCTTAACGCTTTTACTAAAGCTATTAACCATTGCAAGTGCAAAACCACCAAAGACTCCAAGCATCATTGCGCCTGTGCCAAGGTTGAGTGTCCATGCAGCTGCGCCAACGGCGACAAGTACTGCAAATAAAATTCCTGTACGAGTGACTACATCGTCAATCGTCATGCGACCAGTGCGTATCGATGATGCAGCTGGTGCGTTGTAAAGATCTTCCATCGCTGCTGGGTCTGAGTTAATTGTGCTCGGATCAAATGCAGCGTATCCACGCTGATTAAACGCCCGTCCTAAAAC